>JBJYXS010000078.1:0-2239 GCA_046260075.1 Anaerolineales bacterium
ACGCCGTTGCCGGTGCCGGTATGGAAGGATGGATGGCAAAATCGATAACGTTTCCATACCCAATACTCGTGCAGCTTTCCCGTTCTTCTACGGCAAGGAATTCGGTCGGGGCGGGAAAAATCGCGCTTGCTTCCCAATGCGAGAGTGTGGCATTCATCTCCTTCACACGCCCTCTCCCTTTCGGACATTGTACTCAGATTATGAAGGGTTTCCAACCGCCGGTTGCCGGCCAATCACCCGTTTGCCTCCTTCAAACGCGATGCGGATTTCCGCGCCTGACCGGCGTCTTCCAAATTTCTCAGCAAAGTTCATGCAATGTTAATCCGCCATGTAGTATGCTGTATCTGCCCATGCCGGCTCCTCTACGGTGCGAAATCCGCCGGCCGGTATGCGGCCGGAAGGAGAATACGGATGAAAACCTACGATAAAGTCGTCGCCGTCACCGGCGGCGGGAACGGGATGGGGCGGGAAATGGTCCTGCAGCTGCTGGAGCGCGGCGCGAAGGTCGCCGCCGTCGACATCAGCAAGGAGGCCCTGGCGGAAACCGAAAAATTGACCCTGGACCGCAAGGACCGGTTGTCGACCCACGTCGCCGATATCACCCAACGGGATGCGGTGGAAAAGCTGCCCGATCAGATCATCGCCCGGCACGGCGCGGTCGACGGCCTGATCAACAACGCCGGCATCATCCAACCCTTCGTCAAATTGAAGGACCTGGAATACGGCGCGATCGAACGCGTGATGAACGTCAACTTCTACGGCGCCCTCTATATGACCAAGGCGTTCCTGCCCCATCTGCTGGCCCGCCCGGAGGCGCACATCGTCAATATCTCCAGCATGGGCGGCTTCCTGCCGGTGCCGGGGCAGACGATCTACGGCGCCTCCAAGGCCGCGGTCAAACTGATGACGGAAGGCCTGCATTCGGAGTTGCTGAACACCAACGTCCGGGTGACGGTTGTGTTCCCGGGATCCATCGGCACCGACATCGCCGCCCATTCCGGCGTCACCATCGAGGGCATGACGGCCGAGCAGCAGAATTCCTTTAAAACGCTGCCGCCGGCCAAGGCGGCGGAGATCATCCTCGACGGGATGGAGAAGGACAAATACCGGGTGCTGGTCGGCCAGGACGCGGCCTTCATGGATTTCCTGTACCGTCTTGCCCCGGAACGGGCTGCGCGGCTGATCTTCGACCAGATGAAGTCGCTGTTGGGGGATTAGGCGGGAAATCGCTATTTCGTTCGGTATATCTGGAAAAAACAAGTTACCGGCACCGCCGGTAACTTGCTGACTTAAAAGGTATAAAAAATCCTGTCCATCCTAAGGCATCCTGTAAATCCTGTCTATTTCGTCGATGAAATTCAGATGATCGTCACCGTCAGCGTGAAATCCGCCCAGGTGCCGCCCTGGACGGCCTCGACGATGTAATCCTGCGATTGCGGCAGCGTCCCGGTCCAGGTCGTCCGCGAATCGGAGGAAGCCGCCAGCGATTGGCCGCCGCTGTAGCCGCGGATCGCCAGGTAGACGGTGCCCGTCGAAGAGGAAAGGCTGGCGGTCATCGTCTGGTTGGCGCGCGCCCACAACACGTAGGTGAGAATCTGGGCGGCGCTGCCGCGGCCCCACACCGAGCCCGAGTAGGCGCCCCGCGCGAACCGGATCCGGACCGGGATGGTGACGGTCAGCGTGTAATTCTGCGCCGAACCGGTGCTGTTATGTACCTTGACGACGTAATCCTCCGAGCGCGGAAGCACGCCCTGCCAGGAGGAGTAGGAATTGCTCAGCCGGCACAACGAAATGCCGCTCCACCGGCTGTAGATTTCCAAATACATTCCCGAATCGACGCTGACGATCATCGTCTGGCCGTAGTAGGCCCACAGCACGTAGGATTGCGCCGCCCCGGCGGCCAGCGAGCCGGATGCGGTTCCCGAGGTCGTCCCGCGCACGAAGACCATCCGGGTCAGCGTATCCATGAAGGGCGCCGCCACGGGGGCTTCCGCTTGCGATGAGGGCGCGGGTGCGGAAAGGGCCTTCCGCGGAAGAACCCGGCTTGGGATGAGGTCCACGGGCACAAAGGCCCCGGCGAGCAGCAAGGTCAATATCCCCAAACCCAGCTTCGGAAAAATCGAAGGGGCGAGAGCGGTTTTTTCCTTCATGGCGGCCTCTTTTATGTGGAGAAAACAGCTGCTGATGAGGTAAATGTCTTTGGATTGATTATACATCTTTGTCATTGCGAGCCCCGCCG
>JBJYXS010000079.1:0-2670 GCA_046260075.1 Anaerolineales bacterium
TCAAAGACAACATCTCCTGGCATTACCCGCTGCCCAGCGCCAACACCACCCCCTGGCAATTGGAAGGGTCGATCCTCGCCCTGCGAAAGACCGGCTTCAAGGACCTGGTCTGCGTACAAAACCAGACCGTGGTGATCAACGCCTTCAAGGGAGAGGATCTCAACGGGTTCGTCCCGATCTTCCGGCACTATGGGATCCCGGTGAAATACAACTTCCGCAAAGAAGACATGACCTGGGTGGAGTACACGCCCAAGGCCCGGATGCACGTGCTGGATAAAATCTTCGACAAGGGGATCCGCATCCCGGATTACTTCTTCGGCAAGAACATCGTCCACCTGCCGACGGTCAAGACCCACATCTACACCACCACCACCGGGGCGATGAAGAACGCCTTCGGCGGGCTGCTGGCCACCTACCGGCATTACACTCATTCGTGGATCCACGAAACGCTCACCGACCTGCTGGCGATCCAGAAGGAAATCCACCCCGGGATATTCGCCTTCATGGACGGCACGATGGCCGGCGACGGCACCGGCCCGCGCACGCCCACACCGGTGGAAAAGAACGTGATCCTGGCTTCGGCCGACCAGGTGGCGATCGATGCGGTGGCGGCCAAGCTGATGGGCTTCGACCCGCTGCAGATCGGATACATCCGCATGGCGCACGAGCAGGGGTTGGGCGTCGGCGACGTCCGGGGGATCACGCTGGCCGGCGACGACGTCTCGAACGAGGACTGGCGCTTCCATGTCGGCCGCAACGTGCACACCTTCATGGCCTGGATGGCCTGGTACGGCCCCACGCGCGTCTTCCAAAAGCTTGTCCTGCGCACCCCGTTGGTGGCGATCCCGATCTTTCTTTCCGAATTCAACCACGATTTCGTTCATTGGCCGTTTAAATCAAAACGCGTATACGAAAACTGGCTCCTGGAAAACCGGTGGGGGAAGCTGTTCCGGCGCTACCAGCGTGAGGGTGTGTTGGGGAAATAAGGCCCTCACCCGGCCTACGGCCACCCTCTCCCGGCATCAGCCGGGAGAGGGGCAAGGGGTGAGGGCATGCGGAAAGGCGGAACGTTGAACGCATTGGAACCCTCCCGGGGTGCGCAAATCGGCCGCGCCTGCGGGGTGCTGTTCGGAATCCCCTGGACGCTGTGCGCCTGTCTCTTCCTGGTGCTTGCGGTGGGCGGTTTCAGCCAGGATCCAAAGGGCAGCCTGCTGCCCGTCCTGCCGGCGGTGCTCGTATCGCTGCTGTTCATCGTCATCGGGCTGGCGATGATCATCGCCGGCGTGCTGCCCTGGATCGCACGGATGCGGGTGGCCAAACCCGAAATCTCCCTCAGCACCAGCACGCTGAGCGTCGGGGAGGGATTCTCGGTCTACTACGCCCAGACCTTCAA
The DNA here is from genome assembly GCA_046260075.1 of Anaerolineales bacterium. Taxonomy (GTDB): domain Bacteria; phylum Chloroflexota; class Anaerolineae; order Anaerolineales; family RBG-16-64-43; genus JAFGKK01. The sequence goes on from JBJYXS010000079.1 coordinate 1,394, forward strand.
GCAAACTTCCGACGTCCAGGGAATTAAGCTGCAGCTGATCCTGCGCGAGCGGGCCACGTACCAGCGCGGCACGGACACCACGACCGTGACGCATGAGGAGACGGCGGCCGAGTACGCCTTCCCGGCCAAGGTGTACGAGAGCGGCGAACAGCTCTCGTTTTCGCGCAGCATGGAAATCCCGCCCGACGGCATGCACACCTTCCGCGGCCGCCGCAACAAAATCCTGTGGCTGTTGCGGGTGAAGGTCGACATCGCCGGCTGGCCGGATTACAGCGAAGATTACGAGCTGTTCGTCCAGCCTTCGGCGGGGAGGTAAGGGCAGATGGCCGACGTCGGATTTAAATGGGAATTCCGCGGTGGAGAGCGTTCCGCCGGCGGGATACGATTCGATCCCGGCTCGCCGGTGGAGGGCAAGGTGACGATCACGCCGCGGGCGGACCTGAACTGCAATGGGATCAATTTAAAGTTGGAGTGGCATACCGAGGGGCGCGGCGATAGGGACAGCGGAACAGCCGGGGAAACCAACCTCTTCCAGGGGGTGCTGCCGGGCGGACGGGCGGCGGAATTCCCCTTCCGCATGAATTTGCCGGACCAGCCCTGGTCGTACGACGGCCACTACATCAACATCGTATGGGAGCTGGCGGTCGACATCGATCTGCCGATGGCGATCAATCCCAAATCCCGCTCCCCGATCGTGGTTCGACCGCGGGGGGCGTAAAGGCCGGCAGCACGTTGTGCAGCGCGCCGGGACGGATGATTTCATCCGGGCGCATGATCTGGAAGAACTCGTACAGGAAGCACTCCATCGTCCGCAAATCCCCGCCGAAATTTTCCAACAGCCATTGAATCGAATCCGGGGCGAATTCCGCCCGATCCGGCCGTTGTGCGAACAGGTCCAGGCGGCGTTCGAGCAGGACCGCCAGCCTTTCCGCATCGGGCGGCTCCAGTCGGACCGAGGCCAGCTCGACGCGCTCGGCGCGGAAATCGTCCCGCAGATCCTCATGCGAGCCGAGGATCAGGCGCACCCCGGAGGCGGCCGCGCGCGCCAGGCGCGCCCGCTCGCGCAGGAGGAAGAACACGCCGCGGGAGAGCCGCTGGGCTTCGTCGAGCAGTAAGACCTCCAAACCGCCGGTTTGGGTGCGGAAGCGGCGGCATCCCGGCGGGATGTATTCGTAGGCGCTTCTTCGTCCCTCGCGGAGGAACCTGTCGTCCAAGGCCAGGAGCACGGTCGATTTCCCGGAGCCCGCCGGTCCGAGGATCTGCACGTTTCCGCCCGG
>JBJYXS010000080.1:0-19826 GCA_046260075.1 Anaerolineales bacterium
GATGACGGTGGGAGGATGTCTCAGGGGTGACGTATGGGACGTACGCCGGGATGACAAATCTGCAGGTCCGGTCTTGCGACGCGCCTCAATCCATAATCCGCCAGCCCCGTTCCGCGGCCGCCCGCCGCAGTTTCGGATCCGGGTTGACGGCCGTCGGGTGGCCGGCGAGTTCCAGCAAATGCATGTCGTGGAACGAATCCGCGTAGGTGTAGCTTGCGGACCAGTCCACGCGCACCCCCAAGCGCAAGATCAACTCCAGCGTGCGGGCGGCCTTTTCCTTACCGATGACGACCGGCGATGCGAGCCGCCCGGTATAGACGCCGTTTCTAAGCTCCATCTCCGTGGCGGCTGTTCCCTCCGCGCCCAGGCGCCGGCCGATGCGCTCCACGCACGGCGCCAACCCGCCCGAGGCGATCAGCATCAGGTGGCCCATCCCCCGGTGGCGGTTCCACGCTTCGAGCACGTCCTTTCTTCCCGAGGGGAGGATGTAGCCTTCCGCCACCCAATCGATGAAGGGCTCCGCCCGCCGAAGATCGTATCCCCGCAGGAGACCGGCCATCCGCTCGATGGCGAGCGTGTTGACGTATTCGCGCGGCATAAGGCCGATTTTGGAAAGAAGGTAGATCGGAAAAATCGACGCGTAGTAGGCAAGGGCCTGCGGCTTGCGCCCGTGGGATGAGGCGTATTCGATGAACCCCCGGCCCATGGGATGGGTAAACAGCGTGCCTTCGATATCGAAGACGGCCGCGATCCTTTCGGGGAATCGGACCGCGGCGTCCGGAGAATCCGGCCGGGGCGAAGCGCTCACGCCGCCGTATCCGTGTAACAGTGATCGCAGACCGGATGGCCCTGCATGATCGTCCGGGTGCGCGAAAACGTTATCTGCGGGTTGAACCCCGTCACGGAGGGTTCGTCGGTCAGGCAGATCAGGTGGTAGCCCCATTTTTCCGCGCCGGCTTCCTTCGCCAGATCGGCCAGCGGGCAGCGGGTGACGTGGAATTGGGTGCGGTTGCCGGTTTTCTCACTGGTGAAAACGAATCCGATATCCGGCAGCGGGCCCCATAGTTTTTGGATGAACGCCTCGAGGGAGTTTTCTCCGCTTTCCTTCGCCGTCCGTTCCCAGCCTCTGCGGGAGGTGTCGGCGATGATCGCATCCACGACGGCCAGCAGGGGCTCCTCGCCGAACCGTTCCGCCAAATCGTTCAACAATACCAGCCGATTTCCGCTTTTCCACCGCCCGGCAAGCTCCCGCTGTATCACCGCCGGCTGTCCCTCGGGAAAGAGGGCGGCGTTGTGGGGATCGGAGAAGGTATCATCCAGCCAGGGGGCGTGTTCAGCCAGAAAATCTTTTGTCATTCCTCGCTCCTTTTTTCATATTCAGGGTTTGGCGTATCCGTCCAGCTCCGTTCCGCATCGGCGGCAGGAAAGATCCCACCACGAAGCCTCCCGCCCGCATCCCGGGCACGACCAGCGGATCTTCATCTTTTCCATCCAGACGTCCTTCCCTTCGTTCCGGATGATGTCCAGATAATCGTAGATTTCACGATGGTACGGGTATTCGGCGCTGGCCTTGAACCCCTCCAGATCGGGGCAGGGATATTCCGGGCACTCATAGCAGAACGCCACGCCCTTTTCCCGGGCGCACTTTTTCAGCGCGCACGACCGGCACCACCCGGCGGCCTGTCCGGACTTGCAGCCGAAGCAGGCGTCCGACTCCTTCCCGGCCTTTGCATTCAAGAGATGCGGGCACGCCCCGCAGTATAAACCGCAATAACCATCCAATGCATATTCCATGAATAAAACCACCTCCTCGTATTCGTTCTCCTTACGGTTGTCGGCAATGCGCAGAAGGATCGTCCCGACCGGGGTTCAGCGTGCGATGGCGTGGCATCAGCCGGTCGGGAGCGTATCGTCAGGCCGATAAAAAACATTCTCCGTCAAGCAACCTGTATCTTCATCCGCCTTATCTATCCGCAACCGGGTTCCGGTATTCCGGCCATCCGTTGGTATTTTAACACCATGCGGTAGTCCTCCGCAGGGAGATTCCATCCGTACAGACCGTCGATTTGCCGATGGAAACGATGTCTTTCACCCGCCGATCGACAACTTCATGAAATCCTTCACGCCCGCCGCCCGCAGCGCCGGCCGGAGGATGCCCGGGAAGGCCTTCATCCCGGTTTCCGGATCCGCATATTCCGGGCGGACGAGCGCGTACTCCTTGTTCTTCCATTTCAAGCGGCACTCCCCCTTGGCCAGCACGTTCGCGCCCCAATCCACCTTCCGGCCGTAGGTCAGCGCAATCATGAATCCGTCCTCGATGGGTTCGGCGATGATCGGGATCCGGTACGCCTTCCCGGTCCTGCGTCCGTAATGGGTCAGGATGGCAAAATGGCCGAACCGCCTGCCCGCGATGCGGATCATCAGCTTGTTGGCGAGATGCTTGTTCAACACCCGTATGCGGTCGAGCAAACATTGGCGAAAGGACATGTGTCATCTCCTGGCCGGGCCGGCCGGACTCTCCGGATCATTTTATCCGGAATCGCCGATCGGGATCGTCGAGTAGACAGCCCCTTCGCCGCATCATCCGGAGGACTTTACCGGAATTTCACCGTGACGGATCATCCTCCCGGGCACCCATTCGGCCATATGCGGCGCATAAATCCAAGGGGGTTTTTCCCGGCAACGAAAAGACCATTGCTTCGTTACATAAACCGTTTGTAAAAATTTCATGAAGGATTTAAGAACCCGTTTACAGAACATTCCGCGGAAATATTGATAATACGAGCCGACACGGAGGAATCATGCAGATGGGCCTTTCCATCCCTTTTGAAAATGCAACCCGGCGGTCCCGGCAGGATACGGGGTACGCCCTGTTCCGCCTTGCGTACTGGGCGACGGTGCTGAGCGCCGCGCGCAAACAGCGGACGCCGCGCAAGGCGTCGATGGACCTGTTCACGGCGCCCGGACGGAAAGACGGCGGACGCCGATGGGCGGCGTCCGGCTCCACCGATTCGATCCCCCTGCATTAACCCTCACCGGAAAAAACAAACGCTAGAAAAGGAGACTGAACATCATGATAAGGAAACATCCTCGCTCTGCGGCTCGGCGCATCGGAACGACGGCGGGCTGTATCGCCGCCGCGGTCCTGATCCTGAGCGGTTGCGCCGGCGCCGCCAAGCCCAAGGTGTACCGGGTAGGCATTCTATCCGGCTTGAACTTCATCGCCGACATCGGCGCCATCTTCCAGGCGAAGATGACCGAGCTGGGATACGTCGAAGGCGAGAACATCGCCTACGATGTCCGGGCGATGGACTTCGATATGGCCGCCTATCAGGCCGCCGCCCAGGATTTTCTGGATGCCGATGTGGATCTGATCCTGGTCTTCCCCACCGAAGCCTCCCAGGAAGTGAAAAAGGCCACCGAGGGCACCGATATCCCGGTGGTATTTTCCTTCGCCTTCGTGGAAGGCACCGGCCTGGTCGATAGCATCACCGCCCCGGGCGGAAACGTCACCGGTGTCCGGTATCCGGGCCCGGATCTCGCCCTGAAACGTTTCGAGGTGATGATGGAGATGGCCCCCGGCACCCAGCGGCTGTGGATCCCCTATCAGCGCGGCTACCCGATCGTCGAACCGCAGATGGAGGCGCTGCGGCCGGTGGCCGAAGCCGCGGGCGTCACCCTGATCGAATTCCCGGCCGACGATGCGGCTGAACTGCAGGCGGACCTGGACGCCCGGGCGGGCATGGAAGATATCGGGTTCGACGCCATCATGTTCCTTTCCGAACCCCTGGCGGTCACCCCGGAACCGTTCGAGGTGATGGCCGAATTCGCCTACGCACGCAAGATCCCGATCGGCGGGGCGATGATGATCTCCGGCGGATATGCCTCGCTTTACGGCATCGTCGGCGACATCGGATCCTCGGGCACGGAAGCCGCCCTGATCGCCGACAAAATCCTCAAGGGCGCCGATCCCGGGACGATCCCGGTCGTTTCAGCCGAAAGCTACTTCCAGATCAGCGTCACGGCCGCCCAGGCCCTGGGCATCACGGTGCCGGAGGGTTTGCTGGCGCAGGCCAATGAAGTAATGCGCTAATCCGGCCGCCGCGATAGTACTTTCGTCATGGATGCCACCGGGCACAATCCGGAGCAGTAGCCGGACTCACTCGGCGGCATCTTCCTCGCACCGGATATTCGCTGCGGGTGAAGGACCGGGTTTTTCCACAATCGAAGACTTCGAGGGTTGTTACATAAAAGGAAAGTAAAAAAAAAGCGGAAGGAATTAAGAGCACGTTTACAGAACATTCGCACGCGAGGTTCGATAATAAAAACCGTCACGGAGCGGCAGTAAAACGAACGGAGATCTTCGCAATGCCTGCCCGTTATTAGGCGAATGCTTCCTTCCCAAAGCCATCCGATGTTAGCGGTAAAGGGGCAAACGCCGAAAAAGGAGAAAGACATGACATCCAGGAAGAAATCCCATCCAGCAACCCGCAAGATGTGGGCGACGGCCGGCCTGATCGCCGCCGCAGCCTTGGTCTTCAGCAGCTGCGGCGCCGCCAAACCCGAGACGTATACGGTCGGAGTCCTCTCCGGCATGAGCTTCGCGGCCGGCATCTTCGACAGTTTCCAGGCCAAGATGACCGAGCTGGGGTACGTCGAAGGCGAGAATATCACCTACGATCTCCGTGCGATGGAATTCGACATCGCCGGATATCAGGCCGCCCTGCAGGATTTCGTGGACGCCAAGGTGGACCTGATCCTCAGCTTCCCGACCGAAGCGGCGCTGGAGGCCAAAACGGCCACCGAGGGCACCGGCATCCCGGTGGTATTCGGCTACGGCTTCATTGAAGGCACCGGGCTGGTCGACAGCGTCACCGCCCCGGGCGGGAACGTCACCGGATCGCGCTATCCCGGTCCGGATCTCGCTCTCAAGCGGTTCGAAGTGATGATGGAGATCGCACCCGAAACCAAACGGCTGTGGATCCCTTATCAGCGCGGCTATCCGATCGTCGAGCCGCAGATGGAAGCCCTGCGGCCGGTGGCGGAAGCGGCGGGCGTCACCCTGATCGAATTCCCGGCCGACGATGCGGCCGAACTCCAGGCGGATCTGGATGCCCGCGAAGGCATGGAGGATCTCGGGCTCGACGCCATCATGTTCCTCTCCGAACCCCTGGCGGTCACGCCGGAGCCGTTCGAGGTAATGGCGGCATTCGCCTACGCAAACAAGATTCCGATCGGCGGGGCGATGATGGTGATAGGGGATTACGCTTCGATCTACGGAATCATCGGCGACATCGGCTCGTCGGGAGTCCAGGCCGCGCAGATCGCCGACAAGATTCTACGGGGCGCGGACCCCGCCGCCATTCCGGTGGTATCCCCCGAGAGTTTCTTCTCGATCAACGTCACGGCCGCTCAAAAAATCGGCGTGACGGTTTCGGAAGGCCTGTTGGCGCAGGCCAACGAGGTCATGCGCTGACCGCGACAGGAAAAAAGGAAAGGCGGGGGGAAACCCCCGCCCCTCTTTTCATGCAAAAACGGTATCTGGACCAGCCGCCAGAATGGAACCGCAACATCCGGGAACGGAGACGGGCTGGCGTCTCCGCCCCGGGTACGGATGGTAAGAGAGAGACAATATGGATAATCCAAAGGAAACACACCGCCCTGCGCGCAGCCTGACGACCACCCTGGTGATCGCCTTCACCGCCCTGTCGGTCGCCTCGCTGGTGTTCGCCGGCACGCTGCAGTTGTTCCTTAATTTCCAAGCCCAGCGGGCCGCCGTGCCCCAGCAGCTGCAGCAATCGGCCGAACAGGCCAGCCAGCAGGTGGTCGGCTTCGTCGAGGAAAAATTCAGCGTCTTGGAGGCGGCGGTCCAATTCTCCGACCTGACGACATCCTCGTCCGAAGAACGCAAGGTCACCCTCGACAGTCTGCTCGGGCTGCAGACCGCCTTCAAGCAATTGAGTCTGCTGGATTCCAACGGACGGCAGCTCACCCTGGTTTCGCGGCGCTCGCTCTCGCAATCCGGCCAGTTCACCTCCCAGCTGACGGACGATCTGCTGGTCCGCAACCGGGAAGGGCAGCGGTCCTTCAGCCCGGTGTACATCGACATGGAAACCGGCGAACCGCTGGTGGTGATCGCCCTGCCGATCATGGACATCTTCGGCGAATACCAGGGAACGCTGGCCGCCGAATTGAACCTGAAGTTCATGTGGGATCTGGTCGATCAACTGGAAGTGGGCGAGAGCGGCTACGCTTACGTGGTCGACGAAACCGGCACCCTGATCGCCTTCGGCGATACCGGCCGCGTGCTGCGTTCAGAGAACGTCGCCGCCATCGGCGAGGTGGGGGAATTCGTCGCCAACCCGGCGGCGGCCAAGGATCCGACGCCCGAATCGGATATTTACAGCGGATTGAACGGGGATTCCGTGGTCGGCACGTTCGTGCCGCTGGGTTCCCCGACCTGGGCGGTGATGATCGAGATGCCCTGGACCGAGGCTTACAGCGAGCTCTTCCTGCAATCGGGATCCGTCCTCCTGATCACCCTGGCGATCGCCGTCGCGGCCGCCCTGATCGGCGCCTACGTCGCCCGCCGCTTGGCGGCCCCGCTGGTCGAACTGTCGAACATCGCCACCGGGATTTCCGAAGGCGACCTGTCGCTGCAGGCCAAGGTCGCCGGCCCGGCCGAGATCGGCCGCGTGGCCTCGACCTTCAACGCGATGACCGCCCGCCTGCGGGAGATGATCGGAACGCTGGAACAGCGTGTCGCCGATCGAACCAAGGCCCTGGCCACCTCCAGCGAGGTCAGCCGGCGCCTGTCCACCATTCTCGATGAAGGGCAGCTGGTGACGGAAGTCGTCGAGCAGGTGCGCAGCGCGTTCAACTACTACCACGCCCACATCTACTTCTTCGACGAGGCCGGCGAGAACCTGGTCTTGGCCGGCGGCACCGGCGAAGTCGGCCGGGTGCTGCTTGAACGCGGGCACAAGCTGTCCAAGGCAACCGGCCTGGTGGGGCGAGCCGCCGACGCCAACGCGCCGATCCTGGTCAGCGACACCTCGCAGGATCCGAACTGGCTCCCGAACCCCTTGCTGCCCGACACCAAGTCCGAGGTCGCCGTGCCGATCGCCATCGGCGACCAGGTGCTCGGCGTTCTGGATGTGCAGCACAACATCGTCAACGGCATGACCCAAACCGACGCCGACCTGCTGCAATCCATCGCCAACCAGGTGGCCGTCGCGGTCCGCAACGCGCGCTCCTACACTCAGGTGCAGCAACGGGCCGAGCGCGAAGCCCTGATCGCCGCCATCAGTCAGAAGATCCAGGGTACCACCACGGTCGAAGCCGCCCTCCAGGTGGCGGTGCGCGAGCTCGGACACGCGCTGGGCTCCGCCGAAACCAGAGTCGTGCTCGCTTCGCCGGACCGGGGAAAGCCCGCGAAGCCCAAGACCCGACCGGACGGCAACAGGTAATCGCGTTTCCTCCGAATGCACGAAAAAGGCTGGAAAATGTCCTGTGTCATTGCGATCTGCCATCAAAAAGGAGGGGTTGCCAAGACCACCACCACGCTCGGCTTGGCGGCCGCCTTCGTCGAACGCGGGATCGAAACGCTGGCCATCGACCTCGACCCGCAGGCCAACCTGACTTTCAACGTCGGCCTGGAGCCGGCGAAGGCGCCGTACTCCGCCGCCGACGTGTTAAAAGGAAAGATCCCGCTTTCCCGCGCTTCGATGGAATCGGTTCTGCCGGGACTGGAAATCGTTCCGTCGAACGCCGCGATGCTCGACATCGCCCGCTGGCTGTACGGGATGCCGGCGTATGAACACCTGCTGCGCCGGGCGCTGGCGGAAGATCATCGGGCGGCCTACGGGGCCGTGCTGCTGGACTGCCCGCCGTCGGTCGGCCCGATCACCATCAACGCCCTGACGGCGGCCGATCTGCTTATCATCCCCACCCAGTGCGAATATTATTCGATCCAGGCGCTGACCGACCTGTTCGAACTGGTCAGCGTCGTCCGCCACCGCACCAACCCGCCGCTGGCCTACCGCCTGTTGGTGACCATGTTCGACGGCCGCGGCAAGTTCCACGCCAGCATGCTCGAGCAGCTGCGGGAATACTTCGCGGACGGCATGCTGCAGACCATCATCGGATTCGACACCAAGCTGCGCGAAGCCCAGGCCGCCGGACGTCCGATCACGGTCCACGCCCCGCACAGCCGCGGCGCGGAACAGTACCGGCAGTTAGCTGAGGAGTTGTATTCCTATGTCACCACGAAATCGAAAATACCAACGGCTTGAGGCGCTGTTTTCCGAAGTCGAAAAAGTCGCCCCGGATTCCCCGCTGCGGGCGGCGGACGCCCGTGCCGTCGCCCTCCCCCCCCCGGAACAACCGGCCGGCGGGACGGCGACGGACGCCGCCAGATTCCCGCGGATCCGAACCCTGTGGGAGAAGTTGACCGGAGCCCACCACAGCATCACCGACATCGGATACCGCCGGCAGGCCCAATTGACAGCGGCGCTCTCGCTTGGAATGGGCGTCGTCCCTTCCCTGGGATTTGTTATGTCGATCGCCATAGGCAGACCGAGGGCGTTCATGCTGGGGCTTGCCGTAGTCGCTTTCATCGCCTATGCCGCGGCGCGCAGCCGGTCTTTCCAGATCGGCTCGTTGATTTTCGTCCTCGGCACGACGGTTGCAGGATATGTCCTGGCGCTTTCCAATTCCGCCACCGCCAGCACGGCCCTGTTGGGGATCCTGCCGCTGGGGATGATCCTCGGCAGCCTCCTGCTGCCGGTGGGATGGTTGGCGGCGCTTTCGACGGTGAATTTCCTGCTTACCTTCATCGTCCTGAACACCTTCTTTCCGGGATACACCCGGGGATTTATCGACGGCGGGATCATCCTTGCCATCAGCAGCCTGCTGGTCATCTCGGTGCTGTACCGCAACGCCCTCGAAAGCAGACGCGTGGCGGAGGTCACCGACATCAACAAGGAACTGCGGTCCTTCCAGACGACCCTCGAACAGCGCGTGCGGGACCGCACCTCCGACTTGGCGCTGGCGGCGGAGGTGGGCCGGACGGTCAACGAGAAAGCGGCCGACGTGGACGAAATGCTCCATGAGGCGGTGCGGATGATCGGCGCCCGGTTCGATTTGTACTACACCCAGATCTACCTGCTCGACCCGTCCGGCCGCGAGTTGGAATTGCGGGCCGGCACCGGCGAGGTGGGGAAACGGCTCCTCCAGCAACGCCACACTTTGCCGGTGGGCTCCGGATCGCTTAACGGACGGGCCGTAGCCCGTAAAACGCCGGTTATCGTTGCAGATACCTCCCTGGCCGCCGGTTTCCGCCCCAACCCGATGCTGCCACACACCCGCTCGGAAATGTGCGTGCCGCTGATCGCCGCCGACCGGGCCATCGGCGTATTGGACATGCAATCCGAAAATCCGGGCGCCCTACACGAGGGTAACCTTCCGGCCTTCCAGGTGCTGGCCGGGCAACTGGCAGTCGCCGTCCAAAATGCGAATCTGCTGGCCGAAAGCCGTGAAGCCCGCCGCGAGATCGAAGAGAGCGCCCGCCGGCTTACGGCGAGCGGCTGGAGCGATTTCCTCGACGGCATCAGACGCGGGAAAGGGTTGGGGTTCGCTTTCAAACAGGACAAGGTGACCCCGGTGAAAGACGCATCCCGGCCGCCGCCGGAGAACGCCTTGCGGTTTCCGCTGGTGGTCTCCGGAGAGACGATCGGGACGCTGCAGGCCGTCGGCGACGGACGGGGGTGGACGGCGCAGCAAACGGAGATCGTCCACGCCGCCTCGGATCAATTGGCCCGGCACATCGAAGGGCTGCGCCTGCTGGCCCAGGCACAGCAATACCGGGAGGAGGCGGAAGCAGCCGTCCGGCGCCTGACCCGCGAAGGCTGGGAAGCGTACCAACAGGCGCGCGAGGAAATGGCCGACGGGTACATATTCGATCTCCGGAAAGTGGAGCCGCTCAACGGATCCGACATCGACGTCTCCGCCGCGACCGCCAGCCGCGATCTGGCGGTGCGCAACGAATCGATCGGCCGGCTGGCCGTCAACGCCGCGCCGGTATCCGAAGGGACGCTGGAAATCCTGGATGCCGTGGCCGGCCAGTTGAGCGGCCACCTGGAAAACCTGCGGCTCCTGGAACAGAACGAAAAACGCACCCACGAGCTGGAGATCGTCGCCCAGCTCAGCGCCACCGCTTCGACCGTGCTCGATCCGGACCGGCTGCTGCAGTCCATCGTCGACATGGCCCGCGAACGGTTCGGCGTGTACCACATTCACATCTACCTTTCCAGCGAAGTGGAACAGGAGCTCTACCTGGCGGCCGGCGCCGGCGAGGTCGGACGCAAAATGGTCGCCGAGCAGCATGCGATCGACCTGAACGCGGAGCGTTCCCTGGTCGCCCGCGCCCACCGCGAACGGCGGGCCCTGATCGTCAACGACGTGCGCGCCGAACCGGACTTCCTGCCCAACCCCAATCTGCCGGAGACGCGCTCCGAAATGGCGGTGCCGCTGATCGCCGGCGAGAACGTCCTCGGCGTGTTCGATGTCCAGTCCGATCGGGCGGGCGGCTTTACCGAGGAAGACGCCAACATCTACGCCACCCTGGCCGCCCAGGTCGCCATCGCCCTGCAGAACGCCCGGCTCTACAAGGAGCAGGCCGGGACGGTCGAACGCCTGCGCGAACTCGACCGCCTGAAGACCTCCTTCCTGGCCAATATGAGCCACGAGCTGCGCACACCCCTGAACTCCATCCTCGGCTTCACCGACGTGATGATGGAGGGGATCGACGGCCCGCTCACCGACATGATGACCAACGACCTGCAATTGATCCGTAAGAACGGCCAGCACCTGCTGCACCTGATCAACGACGTGCTCGACATGGCCAAGATCTCCGCCGGAAAGCTGGACCTCAACCTGAAGCGCTTCAAAGTCCACGAGGTGCTGGAGGAGGTGCTCGCCATCGCCGGCTCGCTGGCGACCGAGAAGAAGCTCCAGCTGGCGATCGAGAAGGATTCGGACCGCACCGTCGAGGTCTACGCAGACCGCACCCGACTCCGCCAGGTGATCCTCAACCTGGTGGGCAACTCGGTGAAGTTCACCGACCACGGCGGGGTGAACATCCGCGCCGAACGGAAGGGCGACAGTTTGCTGATCCGCGTCGCCGATACGGGGATGGGGATCCCGTCCGACAAACTGGAACAGATCTTCCAGGAATTCTCCCAGGTCGACACCTCAGCCACGCGGAAGGTCGGGGGCACCGGACTCGGACTGCCGATCAGCCGCAGCCTGGTCCAGATGCACGGCGGGAGAATGTGGGCCGAAAGCACCGGCGTGGACGGAGAGGGCAGCCGGTTCTTTGCGGAATTGCCCCTGGAAGCCCGGATCACGGAGGCGGCGGAAAGTGGCTAAGCCCGAGCACCTCGAGTGCATCCTTTGCGGGAACCGGCAGCCGTACGTTCCGCTGGCGGCGGCCGTCTGCGAGGCGTGCGGCTCGCACTGGATGGAAGCCCGCTACGACTACGATTCCTTCAAGCGCCGCCTGCTGAGCGGCCTGTCCGGCATGCCGCAAAGCATCTGGCGCTACCAGGACATCCTCCCCATCGAGGATCCCGCTGCGCTGGATCTCTACCCCGCCGGCGGCACGCCGCTGTGGCATTCCCAGCGGTTTGCCCCCGCACTGGGGCATGAGCGGGTGTACATCAAGGACGAACGCTACGCGCCGACCGGTTCCTTCAAGGACCGCCAGGCGGCGGTGGCTGTGGCTTCGATGGTGGAATCCGGCGTGCACGAAGCGGTGATCGCCTCGACCGGAAACGCCGCGGTGGCCTACGCTGCGGCCTGCGCGCGGGCCGGCATCAAACTGTGGGTGTTCATGACCAGCCTGGTGCCGCAGGAGAAGCTGCGCGAGACGGCCCTGTTCGGCGCGGAAGTGATCCGCGTTGGCGCCGACTACGACCAGACCAAGCAGATCGCCGCCCAATTTGCCCGGCGCCGCCATCTGGTGATCGACCGCGGCGCCAGTTCCGTCGCCGCCCGCGAATCGATGAAGACCATCGCCTACGAGATCGTCGAACAACTACACTGGCAGGCGCCGGATTGGTACGTCCAATCCGTCAGCGGCGGGCTCGGACCGCTCGGTGTGTACCAGGGCTTCCGGGAAATGCGGCAGATGGGCTTGATCGACCGGATTCCCAAACTGGCCGTCATTCAGCCGGAGGGCTGTGCGCCGATGGTCCGGGCGTTCCAGGCCAAGCGGGAAACCGCCGTGCCGGTGGAACCGGATACCCGCATCATCATCCTGGCCACCGGGGATCCCGGCAAGAGCTACACCTACTTATGGAAACTGACGCAGGAGTTCGGCGGAACCATGGAAGCCGTGACCGACGCCGAGACCTACGCCTGCATGCGCACCCTGGCCAAATCCGAGGGCATGGCGGTCGAACCCGCCGCGGCGGTGGCCTTCGCGGGCTTCGAAAAGATGATCCGCGGCAAGATCGTGGCCGCGGACGAAGTGGTGGTGATCAACTGCACCGGCCACACCTTCCCGGTGGAAAAACACGTCATCCTGGAAGAGGAGATGGTGGACGTCAGCCTGGACGAGAGCCTGGCGTCCGCGCCGCGGGAGGGCCTGCTGGCGGCCTTGGAGAATCTCGACGAAAAAACCACCAGCATCCTGATCGTCGAAGATAACCAGGACGATGCCCTGCTGATCCAGCGTCTGCTGACCAGCCGCAAGGCGTACCGGGTCTTCAACGCCCGGGACGGTCTGGAGGGACTGGATCAGGCCCGATCCCTGCGGCCGGACCTGATCGTGGCGGACCTGATGATGCCCAAGCTCGACGGCTTCGGCCTGGTGGAGGAATTGCGCCGCGATACCCGCACCCGGGAGATCCCGATCGTGGTGGTGAGCGCCAAGGATATCTCCGCCATCGAGCGGGACCGGTTGAACGGCCACATCGAGGCCCTCTACCAGAAGGGATCGCTGCAGGCCAGGAAGTTCGTCGACCAGGTCATCCAGGTGCTGGAAGAGAAGAACGAGTGACAAGGAGCCCCCTGTGAATGAGAAGATCCTGTGCATCGAAGACAATCCGGACAACATGCTGCTGATCCAGCGCGTGCTGCAGGCCCGCCAGTATCAGATCATCGAGGCGGCGAACGGGCTGGACGGACTCAAGCTGGCGGAGGATCCGGAAATCAAAATGATCCTCCTGGACATCAACCTGCCCGACGTCGACGGCTACGAGATCGCCCGCCGGCTGCGTACGGACCTGAACCACCGCGAGCAGCGGATTCCCATCATCGCGATCACGGCCAACGCCTTGAAAGGCGACGCGGAAAAGGCGCTCGAGGCGGGTTGCGACGTCTACATGGCCAAACCGATCAACATCCACGAATTGTGGGCCCGGCTGGAATTCTTTCTGCCCTCTGAAAATGCATAGGATGGATGTCGCACGATGAACATCCGCCGCGGCGTGAGGGGATGGTTGGGCTTTTCCAAAACCGGGACCTACTCCTCCCCCTTTAAGACCCCTCCGTTTTTATCCACCTTGGAATGTTCCGGGTGCGGCCGCCTCTTCCCGCCGGACCGGATCCACACCTATTGCCCGGATTGCCAATCTCCGCTGCTGGCCCGCTACGACCTGAAAGCCGCCCGCCGGAAACTCGACCGGGATGCGTTCCGTTTCCGGCGGATCGGCATGTGGCGCTGGTTTGAACTCCTTCCGGTGGTCGATCCGAAACGGATCGTTTCGCTGGGGGAAGGGGATTGCTCCCTGCTTCGCCTGGTGCACATCAACCGCGAACTCGGGCTGCGCCATGTGTTCGTCAAGGATGAAAGCACCAACCCGACCGGAACCTTCAAGGCCCGCGGCCTGTCGGCCGCCGTTTCCAAAGCCAACGAGCTGGGGATTGCGAAGGTGATCGTCCCTACCGCCGGCAACGCCGGCGGGGCGATGGCGGCTTACGCGGCGCGGGCTGGGATGGAAGCCCTGGTGTATTTTCCGAAGGACGCCCCGCGGGCCAACGTCCAGGAAAGCCGCATGGCCGGCGCACAAATCGTCCTGATCGACGGGCTGATCACCGACGCGGCCGGCATGGCCGGGGAAAAGGGACGCCGCGAGGGCTGGTTCGACCTTTCCACCTTCAAGGAACCCTACCGGGTGGAGGGCAAGAAGATCATGGGGTATGAGTTGGCGGAAGCCTTCAACTGGGATCTGCCCGAGGTGATCATCTACCCCACCGGCGGCGGCACGGGGCTGGTGGGCATGTGGAAGGCCTTCGCCGAGATGGAGGCGCTGGGCTGGCTGAACTACGGCCACAAGCCGCGCATGGTGGCGGTCCAGGCGGCGGGCTGCGCTCCCGTCGTGCGGGCCTTCGATGCGGGGGCGGCGTTCTGCGATTTCTGGACCGACGCCCAAACCATCGCCTCCGGATTGCGGGTCCCCAAGAGTTTCGCCGACCAGCTGATCTTAAAGGATATCCGGGAAAGCAGGGGAATCGCGCTCGCCGTCAGCGACGAGGACATCCTGCGCGCCCAGCACCGGCTGTGCCAGGAGGAGGGAATCTTCCCCGCGCCGGAAAGCGCCGCCACCTTGGCCGCCTTGGAGGAATTGGTCCGCCGGCGGTGGGTGGACCGCGACGAACGGATCGTGCTGTTCAACACCGGTTCGGGATTGAAGTATCTGGATCAATCCACGGAAGCGGCGTAAACGGTTTCGCCGGCCGCCGCCGGGACGAGACCTTTCTCCTGCACTGAGAAAACCCAGCACCTCCTCACTCGCCAATAATCAAAAACCGCTCCGATCGCCGACGCTTACCGGCAGGCCAACTCCTCGATCATCACGGCGTTCGCCTCCCAAATGGGCCTTCCCTCCTCCTCGGCGAGCAGGAATCTGCAGTCATTCAGATCCCGGACGACCAGCAGGCGGTCCACGGTCTGATACGTGACGTCGCCGTTCTTGTACACGCTGCGGCTCACGTGGCTGATCCACTCTTCCCCCGGCTGCACAAGGTACGATGCCCATTTATCGCTTTTCATCGCGTTGTTGTCCCAGGCCGTATGGACGATCAGATACACCGGATCCACGTGCTCGTTGCGGAACACAAAATCCGCGTTGCAGGCGACGCCCCCGGAACCGCTTTCCGACTCGCACTGATCATACGTCCACGAATAACGTTCCTCGGGGAGGACACAAAACGATGCAACCTCGGATGGATTCGTTTTATCGGGGGTGGGCCCCTCACACGCCAGTAGGACGAAAAATACCAGAGCGAACGTCAGTAACAGCAACTGCCTTTTTCCGTCGGTCATGATGGCCTCCCTTCCCGCCGGGCACTCCGCGCGCCAAACCGAAGAGCACCTTGTCGTGGCGGATTCCAAAAATTTTCGTAATCGAAAGCCGCCTTGCTCATCCATCGTTCGCGGTGCGCCGCCGATCGGGTTTCACCCGTTGCGCTTACGGACGAAGATGCAGTTTGGCGGGGTCGAACCCAACGCCTGCCCGCTTGTGCGTGCACAGCAGGGCGTTCCCGGCGAAGGTTTCGTATTTTTCGCCGCGGCACTCCCCCGCCACGATCCGCCGCGTGCAGACTGCCAGTTCCTCCAGGAAGGATTTGTCGAGCGGCTCGCCGTGTCCGGCGAAGATCGCGTCGAATTCCGCATTCCGCCCCTCCAGCTTTTCCAGCGTTCGCAGGTAGGCCTCCAGGGGCAGGCATTCCTCCAGGAACAGCCATACGATAACGTTGCAGGTATCCCCGGCGAACAGCTGCTTATGGGCGGAATCGATCAACACAATGCTCCCCTTCGTATGCCCCGGCGCCTCGACGACTTCCAGCGTCCGCCCGCCCAGGTCGAACAGGTGGCCGCCGCGGACCGGGCGGAGAGCCGGCTCGGGCGAAAGCTCCCGGAGAGCGCCGATCTCCTCGTGATGGGCGCAGATTTCGGGGAACATGTCGTTCCCGCCGGAATGATCCCGGTGGGCGTGCGTGTTCAGCACCGTCAGGGGCCGCCGGGTGAGATCCCGCACGCATCCGGCCAAATCCGCCGTGCCGAATCCGGTATCGATCAGGAGGGCTTTTTCGCGGCCTTCGACGAGGTAGATGTTGACTTCGAGATTAACGCCGCCGGATTGCTCGACGCCTTCGACGATCCGCCAGACCCCCTCCGACGCCGGTGACACTTCAAACACCGTTTTGTCCTTGCGCACCTTCCGGTTCATTCTTCATCCTCCGGGCCGCCCCGGGGCGGCCTGTGCATCAAGCGATCGCCGGATCCGCGGCCATGCACAGCACGTAGAAATACGGCGCCTGATGACGGATCGTGTAATCGCCGCTCTTCCACTCCACAAACAGGTAAGCGATTTCCCGGATTTCCCGCACGTAGTAATGGGCGGCGGTTTTATCGACGCGGTCCAACACGTACCCCTTGGTCCAGGTCCACGCCGGCATGGAGGTCGCGCCGTCCTCGAAGAAGGTCAATTCCTTGAGAAAAAGTTCTTCTTGCCACTGGATGTTCTCCGGATCGAACGATTCGACGGTCTGGACATAATCCACCGTCCGCCAGGTCCCGATGATCTGCGGGTCGTCGACGAATGGGAGATCGACGTCCTCCTCGATCCGCTCCCGGGCGCCCGGCGAACATCCCGCCGCCAGGCAGCAGAATAAAACCAGTATAGCCGCGCGTATGGATTTCATCGTTTTCCTTCTGAAGCAATACTTTACCGCCCAGTCTTCATTCCTTCAGCCACTGCTCGTATTGGTCCCGGTCGCGGCGGCGGATCGACTTGGCCTTCCCGGCCGGCATATCGCGCATCTCGGCCGGATCGGTGCGCATTTCCTCCGGATACTCGGCATAGGCCAGGACGTCGCGGAAATCGGCCTTGGCCATTTTCACCAGTTCCGGCAGGCGCTCGCGGTCGCCGCGGCTTAGTTTGAGGACGGCCAATCGGACCCGTTCCACCCCCGTTTCGTAGCTTTCTTTACCGTATTCGTTCAGCAGATCGAGGATTTCCTGCGGATCGGCGTCGGGCCACAGCTTTTTAATTTTACGCAGCACACGATTCATTGCTGTGCACCTCAAACAACGCTCTCGATGTACTATCGGTCGACCGATGAATCTGCAGGATCGGCGTCCTACATATCCGACAGCAGGTGCCGGATCGCCGCCTCGCGGTCACGGAAGATCGTCACATCCTGGCCCGCGTTCCGCGTCACCGTCTCCGAAAAATCGTGGGTGTGATCGTCCGGGCTCACCAGCACCGCCACCCGCACGGTCTTGTCAATCCCGGGCGTTTCGCGGACTTCCTTGTGGGCGAATTCATAGGTGGTCGTCACCGAATCGACGTTCCGCGCCTCGGTGACGTCCATCAAATGCCGCTTGATCCCCAGTTTCCTGCCCAGCGCATGGGCCTCCAGTGTCCCGTTGATGACGGACTCGTGGGTCAGTTCCCCCCGGTGCGTGGCGACGATATATTTCCCATCCTCCGAGAGATGCACTTCGTACGACATAGCGGTATCCTTTCGCACTGCGCGCCCCGCGGGTCTCCCATTCTTCCGGAGCGGAGGCAGCCGGGCCGGATTCAGTATACTTCACCCTCAACCGTTCCGCACCCGATCCGTCTGCCGACCGCCGACCAAGGCGGGAAGCCACTCCAACCACCGGCAGACGATCTTCGGCGGCATGCCTTCCGCCAGCGCCAGGCCGGTGATGTCCTCATACCGGGAATGGATGCCGCCGTCCGCCGTCATCCAGTGCCGCAGCAGAATCAAATCGTTTTCCCCGTCCCAATCGATGGTCGGGATCTGCTCCTTCCGGATCCACCCTTCCCGCAACATCCCCTCATAGAAGAGCTTATCGAACAACGCCTCGCAGGCGATCCATTTCCCTTTCAGGCGGCACTCGCACCAGAAGTGGCCGACGTTCTCCGGCAAACGGGCGTAGAGGAATCCCGGCACGATGTGGCGGAGGATTTCCTTCCGCATGCGGACCGTGTGGAACCGCGCCGGAACGCCCGCGGCCCGCAGCAGGGCGGCGTGAATGTTGATCTTGTTGCAGAAGTCGATGGTTTTCCGGGCGGCGGCCTGCGAGGCCTTGAGGAAGATATCCAGCGTGGCGTTGAATGCTATGCCGTCGCGCACGTGGCGGAAGATGCGCAATGCGGAATCGGCCGGATCGGAGGCGGATCCGGTTATATCCGAAGCCAGGCGGCGGATAGTCCGGCTGTCGCTGTCGCACAGCACGGTCGATCGGAGATATTCATCCGTGGGCATTTTCCATCACCCTGTTATTCTGTACACATCCGGTTTCCATCCATCCTCCCGGCGGGGTTATCCGGCCGGTAGCCTACAGAATTCCCAAATATTCCGACAGGCTAAGGCTGATCCGTTTGGCCGATTCGCCGTTCGCCATCCCGTTCGGATCGTTGCTTTCCATATTGGCGGCGAAGAAGTACACGTTGTTCCCGGTTTCCAGGTACCCCACGAACCAGCCCGTGAACACAACCGTCCGCTGGACGGAACCGGTCTTTCCGCTCAGGGTATACGCGTCGGCCCTCTCCAGGACGATGATTTCCTTGACGCTATCCGTGCTGCGTTCGGAAAACGGGAGTTCTCCGGCGTACAGCCGCTTGAGGAATTCCACCTGCTCGTCGGCCGAGATCCGCAGGCCGCCCTCGAGCCAGAAGGAATCGATTTCACCGGAGATATCGGCGTTCCCGTACTCCGCCGCGGCCACGTAGGATTGCATCCTCTCCCGGCCCACCCGGCGGGCCAGTTCCTGGAAATACCACACCACCGAATACCGGATCGCGGTGCCCAGGGTGTGATCCCGGTTCCACGACGCGATGGGATGGCGTGTGCCGTCCCATGCGATGACGAAGTCCGCATCCGGGATGACGCCCGTTTCCAGGCCGATCAGCGCGTTCAATATTTTAAGGGTGGATGCGGGCAGGAACCGGTCGGCGCATCGCGCCAAACGGTAGCGGATGTACCGTCTGCCCGCCGAGTCGAACAGCACGAACGCCCCTTCGTTTCCCTGGAAGAAATCGCCGAGGTCCGGACGTTCCTCGTCCACCGGGCCGGCGGTCGCCGTCGGCGTTGCGGTTTCGGCTTGCGCGCCGGAACATCCGGTAAGGGCAAGACCCACCAACAGAATAAATACAAAGACGACTAGTTTACGTTTGGTTTGTATCATCCGCTTCCCCGGGTGTGAATTCCGGATTGTACACTTGTCCATTTTCCCGGGCGCCGGGTGCAATCGGCGTCTATTCCACTCGCGTATAGGTGGAAACGGTGTCGTTGCGCACCAAGGTGAGCGCATCTCCTTCAACGTGATATTCGAAGGGAGACGAGCCATCGATATCCAATTGGATCTTATTGTCGTCGGTGATGTAATACGCAATGTGCAATTCCTTTATGTCGTCGGAAAAATCATACAGGATATATTCGTCTTCGGTGAATGCAATGATCTTCCCGGTCTTGTCATCTTTCCATCGGCCGATCAGCAATTGGGATTGCGGTTGTTCTTCGATGATGCTTTCCTGTGTTTGCTGCCCAGGCAGGCTTTCCTGCGGCGGTCCTTCCGTCAGGGAATTTTCGTCGCCGATCAACGCGCAGGAGATGGCCGCCATCATCACCAGCAAGCATAAGGGCATCCGGAGCCATCGCATTCCGGTTTCTGGATATGGATTTCTTTGCGAATTCATTTTTCCTCCCCTGGAAAATAAGTTGCATCGACCATTCGACTCGGTGTTTTCACAGCCGCACAGTCAAACAGATCAGTAACGATTTTCCGGCCGCTTTCCTGCACG
>JBJYXS010000080.1:19926-25169 GCA_046260075.1 Anaerolineales bacterium
GCACGATCGACAGGGCCGGCCAGCCGGGCCAGCCCGGAAAATCCGCCGTCAGCGGATGGCCGGATACGGCGTCGAAGAGCAGCGCGTGTGGGTTCCGGCTCCCGTTCGATATTTCATAATACCCGTGCATCCCGCCCAGATACGCCGCGTAGATGCCGACTCCGATCGCCAATACCGTGCCCGCTGCGCGGACGACTTTCTGCTTCATACCATTTCCCTCTTTTTCGGGATGAACACACCCCGCGGCCGATACCGATTCCGCCGGCCGCCGGATCTTTCTACCCGAATCCTTTTCCTGCAGGCGGCGGAAACCGGAACGGTGCGGTGTTTGAGCCTAGCGGTAGGATTTCATGCTTGGCCAGATGACGCCGGCAGGGACTTTCGGCTTACGGCAGACGAAGATCGCAAGGCTTCCGACCGGTTCATCGAATTCGTCCGGAAGGGCCGCTTTCAGCTCGCACTCATCGAAGAAGACGGCCACGCGGTTGGTTTTATCGGTGATGATGATCATCACCTCCCAAGTGTAGCCCGGTCCCCAGAGGTAGTAGGTTAATGATCCGCTGACCGCATGCGGAAGTCCGTAGGCCGGCCCCAGCTGGTCGATTGCGCCGGCCGGCATGTACCAATCGGCGTAGATCCCGGCGACGGCCCGTTCTTCCGGCGGCAGGTCGTCGTACACGCCGGCCGTTTCCTGTACCAATTTCTCCCAGCCGATCCTGCCGCTGAGCAGGGGCGAGACGGTGAAGGCCATGCCGTTGAACTCCTTGACGGGCAGGTTGACGCGCTTGAACGGAACGGCGAAGGCCTCCACGCGGTCCATCGGCAGGATCGGCAGCGTGAGCGGAATGGAAAGGGCCGCCGTGACCGCCACTCCGGCCGCAGCACCGGCTTTGATCCACCTCCCCCAACGCACTCCGGCGGTCCGCTCCTCGATCCATACCGCGCCGGCGGCCAGGAGCGGCAGGAACAATTCGGCCAGCATCCGAGCGGGGGCATGCAGGGCGAACATCAGAACAAACGTGGCGGCAAGCATCCAGGCCAGGAAGCGGTGGTCCGCGCCGTTCATCCGCCGGAAGATGCGGCACAGCCCGGCCAGCCACAGCGGCAGGAGGAGCGGATGCATGTACACCAACAGGTTGGAGAGGTACTGGACGAGATCCGCCTCGTACACCCGCGCCGTCCCGTACGCCGTCCAATATTCGACCGTCGGCCAGCCGTTGGCCTGCTGCCAGAGCAGATACGGGGAGACGACGATCATCCAGATCACCGCCCCCAGCCAGGGCCAGGGGGTGAGCAGATCCCGCCGGTGTCCGGTCAGAAGCAGCGCGGCCAGGAAGCCCGGCCCCATGAACAGGATCGTCAGCTTAGTCAGCGCGGCGAATCCAGCCAGCAGGCCGAGTACTAGCCAGAGCCTGCGGTTGCCCGTACGGAGATAGCGAACGAGTGCAAGCAGGAAAAAGGCCAGGACCAGCTGGTCGAAGCCGTCGTAGCAGAAGACGGAATTGGCCGACAGCCAGATGGGTACGACGAGGAACGCCAGGGCGGCGAGCGCCACGGCATACGCCTTTCCCCCGAACTCGCGGACGATCCGGCATACTGCGACGAGCGTGGCCGCTCCCGCCAGGGCCGGGAAGATATGGTAGGCGAAAAACGAATCGCCCAGCAGCGCGCGGCTGAGGGCGGCCAATGCGGGCACCAGCGGCGGCAGGTCGACGTACCCGAAGGCCAGGTGCCGGCTGAGGGCGATGGTGTACAGCTCATCGCCGAAGAAGCTGTACCCCGGTGCGTAGTACAGGTGCAGGGCGAACTTCGCCAGCGCGGCCAGGAGGATGATCCAGGCAGCGGGGGAGAATTTAGGGAAAATTTTTCGATCCGTCATGGGCAAGGACAAATGGAGGATTTTTTATTATTCCGGCGGATTCACAACCCGCCGGTCCGCCGGGTTAGGCCGGATCTGGAGAAATCCATCCTTCGCCAAAGGACATCGCCTTGCGCGCCCGGATGGAAAGGAAATCCGAACCGTCCAGCGATCCGGACGCGGTTACCACCCATCGGTTAATAATCGAGAAAGGCCGGCAGCGTCAGCATAAAACCCATCCCGGCCAGGATCACCGCGACGACGATCACGATGATGGTCGCCAGCAGGCAGCCGCCGCCCGCCACCAGGATGACCGACGTCCAACTGCCCCGGCCGCCGGTGGTTTTTATGTAGGTGCGGGCCTGGATGCCCGAAAGGATCGGAACGATGAAATACAGCGGAATGCACAGGCAGGCGCCGAATCCGACGGTCGCCGAGGAGATGAAGGTCGCGGCGGCGATGTAGATCCACCAGCCGACCATCAACAGAATGCCCAGAAGAACCCGTCCGGAATACACGTGCCCGACGCCCAACAGGGAGAAAATTCCGAAGATGATCTCCAGCCACAAAGCTGTGGTCGCGGCCCCTTCCGTTGCGGGGTTGGTCGGCGGCATCACGTACACCGGTTGCGGATAGATCGGCGGATTGGGTTGAGGATAACCGCTCATGAGGGCCTCCTAACCTACGGGGATATTGGGCCGAAAACGGGATCCCGGACCGTCCGCGCGGGACCGGTTTTAGTATACAGCATCCTTCGCCGCGCGGCATTTCTCCGCGGATGCCCTCTGCCATACGGCTCGGCGCCGTATCATTTCGTATTTTCGGCGCCGCCGCAGCAAATGGCCAGCTTGCAGAAGAAATCCTCCAGCAAGAACCGCGTTTCGATTCGTTCGTACACCCGGATCTTCCGGCCGCGCCGTGGATGGACATACCGCATGGCTTCGCCGATCCTCGGCGCGATGCGCTCGCGATAGCAAAAGCCGTGTTCATCCAACAGGAGTCCGACGGCGGGCGAATCACCCAGCACCCAGCTTTCGCCCGCCGGCCATTCCGGGTTATCGGCGTACTGATCGTTCACCGCCGTCAGCTGGTCGAACAGGTATTGGCCGACGGCCCCGCACGGTTTCACCTTGGCTTGCAGTTCCGCCAGGCTCACCTTCACCATGGAGTAGACGTCGCGCGGGACCTGCCACAGAGCCGCGTCCGAAGCCAACACCGCGTTGGCCGCCGGGATGTCGTTGTGCAGGTTGTATTCCCCGCCGCCGCGCGGCCACGGGCCGCCGCCGATCCACACCGCGGTGACCTTTCCGGCGATCCTCGGTTCCTCCAACAGCGCGGATGCCATATCGGTGATCGGGCCCAGGAAGATGCAAAACAGCGGCCGTTTGTCGCCGGAGAGCGCTTCCCGGATGATGCCGGCGCTGCCTTGTGACGGGACGGGATCGCGTTTGTTTTGCATGGCCCGCGCAGCGCCGCGCCAGACGGGAACGGCTCCGCCGATCCCCATGAGCCGCAAGAGATGTTCGACCTCGCGGCAGCTGTCCTCCATCGAGGTCTTGGATTTTTCCTCCCCGAAATGCGCGCCGATGATCCCGCGGACATCGAATTTCGGCGTCAGCAGAGCGTGCACGACGGCGTACTGATCATCGGCCTCGTTCTTGGCGTCGGTATCGATGATCAGGCGGATCCGTTTCCGTTCCGGAACGGAGAAGGAGTACCTATCCGAAAAACGGTTCATGTCGACGTCCCTTGGGAATTGCCTGCCAGCGGCGCGACGGATCGGACGCCCGCCGGGATTATTGCTTCTTTCCGCTTTGAATTGCCCCGACGATGAGGAACACAACGCCGATGCCGGTCAACCCTATTCCCACCCCGGATCCGCCACTGGAATGGAGCGCCGCGCCGAGCGCGACGCCCGCGCCCATGAAACACACGCCGATGGCGATGAAGGCGATGGGATTGGGTTTCTGTTTTTCGTTGTCCATTTTCTCTCCTATGAGTTGTATCGGTTGCGGGATGTTCTCCCTCCGCTACATCTGAATCTGCAGTGAGTTTACCCTCTGCATGTCTCTTTATCTATATGTACGATACAGCAATGGTTTTCGTCTGTTTTATTTATATAATTATGATCAAATTACTACGATATATTTACACGATGAGTTTATCAACCCAGCTGTTAAGGTTCCGTTATCCCAGCACTCAAGGGTTCGTCATACCCGCCAACGAGCATGCGTCGCCCCCGCCGGAACCACGCGGGGATGACGGAATTTATGCAGACCGGGATGGAAATAGACCAAGGCGGTTCGTAGGGGCGCAGCGGCGCTGCGCCCCTACGGACCGCCTTGGTCTTAATCACTTGATTGGTATGCAGACCAGGCACTTGCCCTTGCCTTCCGGGTCGTCGGCCGGGTTGTTGAGGTTGATCTCCAGCACCGGGCGGTCGTCGGGCTCGTATCCGCTTTGGGGCAGCCATTCGCCGTACAGCGCGCGGAAGGCGATCGCCAGTTTGTCGATGGTGTCGTAGAAGAGATACTGTCCGTACTTGCCGGCCGGGATATCGGCGTATTGCACCCCGTCTTCATCCGTTTCGGCGAAACCCTCCGGCAGGACGACGCAGGCGTCGTGCCGGCATTCATCCTCGCCGGTCGTCGCCGGATCGTCGTGCGAGATCCCGATGAACATCGCCCGGGGCGGCGAGAGTCCGCGCTTGCCGGCCCACGCCAACAGCCGCTGCCAGTTCCCGGCTACCTCGAGGTAGCTTCCCGTGTGGCGGAAATACGCGATCCGGTAGGCGGGCAGTTCCTTGATCTCGACGTTCATGTCCCATATCCTCCGCAGAAATGATTTACCAGGAGTATGAGACTCTTTTCCCCGCGCGTCTTCCCGGATCTTGCGCTCCTGTGCCGTGTTCTTGCTGGATGGACTTTTCCGGAAGGCCCCGGGGGTCTTCCCGAAGTGCTGCTTGAATTGGGCGTTGAACGATGAGATCGATTGGAACCCGCACTCCCGGGCGATGGCCGTGATGTTGCGGCTGCTTTCGGCCAGCAGCCCGGCCGCCTTCTCCAGCCGGCGGCCTTTGACGTACCGCATCGGCGGCTGCCCGGCGCGGGCTTCGAAGATCCGCGAAAAGTGGTACATCGAAAACCCGGCCACGCCGGCCAGCGTCCCCAGGTCGAGCGGATCGGCCAGGTGTTCATCGATGTAGGCTTTTACCGCCCCGATGCTATCCGAGTAATCGGCCATTTCTATGATGTCATCCTGGGCCTGCCCCATGCACCCCCAAATAGGGGCGCAGCGCCGCTGCGCCCCTACGAATCATCGCCTCTGTCTGCGCCCCTACGAACCATCGCCTTTATCTGCGCCCCACCGCCTCTGTCTGCGCCCC
>JBJYXS010000080.1:25269-36618 GCA_046260075.1 Anaerolineales bacterium
CGCCTCTGTCTGCGCCCCACCGCCTCGATCTGCACCATCCACCCCGGCCTATCCGGCCCTCTCCCCGAAGATTTTGGTGCCGATCCGCACCATGGTGGCCCCTTCCTGAAGCGCCACCGGAAAGGAATTCGTCATGCCCATCGATAAATGCTTCATCTCGACGTTCGCGATCTGCAGACCGCGGATACGTTCAAATAATTTCCGGGTGTGCACGAAATACGGCCGGCTGTCCTCCGGGTCGCCGAAACGCGGTCCCATCGTCATCAATCCCGTAATCCGCACATGGCGCAACCCGGCGATTTCCCGGATCAACCCTTCGGCGTCGTCCGGCAGCACGCCGGATTTCTGCGCCTCGCGCCCGCTGTTGATCTCGATGAGCACCGGCATGACCTTCCCGATATCGCCGCATTTCCGGTCGATGCCCGCCGCGATGTCGATGGAATCGACCGTTTCGATCATATCGAACAGCTCCAGGGTTTTCCTGCGCAACAAATCGTGCTTTTGCCGGGAGGGGATGCCGATGAAATGCCAGCGGGCCCGTTTTCCCACCACCCGATGGGCCTTTTGGGCGTCCCGGATGTAATTCTCGCCGATGATGCGTACGCCGGCGTCGACGGCTTCCAGGACCTCTTCGGGAGCCCGCTCCTTGGCCGCCGCCACCAGGTCCACCCCTTCCGGCAGTTCCGCCAGGATTCTCCGCACATTCTCGCTAATCATCCGCAACTCCTCTCGGCGGCAGCCCCTCCCATATCCGGCCGTCCGGCAGCATGTTGTCCGGATGGCGTTTGCCCTGCTCTTCCATCCGGTACCGCAGGCAGTTCCGGTTTCCCACCAGGCAGTAGGTCTCCACCCAATACCGTTCCAACTCCCCCCGCTCGGTATAGGCCCGGATCGGGCAGACGGCATACCATTTACAGGGAGTGATTTTTTCGTTGTCCATCAATGCCTGCCGGCCGGCGATCCGATACGGCCCGGCGTCTTGCGAAAATTACCGATGCCGTTCCGGATGTCCACGGCTGCCGCGCCTAGCTTTCCCCCGGATCCTCGCCGACCGCGATGACCTTCCCCGCCCCCCCTTCCAGATAGGCATCCGGATACAAGGACTGGATTTCCGCGATGTATTGTGTGCAGTGGGTCGCACAGATCAATTTCATTTCCTTCAAGGTTTCCGGCCGGTTGCTGTGGAATCCCCCGATGATCCCGTACACCGGCCCGAAAGCGGAAGCCGCATCGAGGATGATCCCCATCGGCGGATGGGAGCATCCCGCGACGACGATGATCCCCTCCGCCGTCTCCACGCAGAGGGATTGTTCGACGCCCTCCAATTCGCCCGTCGAAAAAATCCCTTCGTACAACCTGCCGGGCCGTTCCATCTTCACGACCTCCCGCACGTTCGTCACGCCCTTGAACGATGGGGGGACCCATACCCTGACCTGCCGGTTCTGATCTAGAAACGCGGAAAGGCCCCCGGTGTGATCGTAATGCGCGTGGGAGATGAACACATCGCCGATCGCCCGGGGATCGACCGCCAAGGCCTTCATGTTGGCCAGCAGAATGGAACCGCTTCCGCCCGTATCGAAGAGGATCTTTTTCCCATGAGCCTCGACCAAAGCCGCAAATCCCCAGTCGGCCTTAAGATCTTCCCGGAGAACGGTGTTGTCGTAAATAATGGTGACTTTCATGATCCTCGCCTCCCCTTGTGATGCAACATCGGAAACCCTCAGCGCCCGCGATACTTCCGGATGTATCGGGAATTTGCGATTGTCGTCCTTTGCACCCGAAGGATCTTTCCCTTTCGCGCCGAACCGATGAGGCTGGTAAATTATTCTACCTGCATTTTTGGTCCGTAGGGGCGCAGCGGCGCTGCGCCCCTACGGACCGCCTTGGTCTGCACCCGCCGCCTCGGTCTATACAATCCCCGCTCTGCCCTTTCCCCCGCTTTCCGGTACAATCCCCCTTCACAGGCGCGCCCATGGACCTACACACCATCTTCGACCGCCCCCCCGTCGTGCTGGTGGCCGACGACGACAAGGACATCCGCGAACTGCTGCAGGCCTACCTCGAAGCCTCCGGCTGCCGCGTGATCACCGCTTCGAACGGGATCGGCGCGCTGGAGGTGGCCACCCGCCAGAACGTCGACCTGGCCCTGTTGGATATTTCCATGCCGGGTAAGAGCGGGCTCGAAGTCTGCCGGGCGATGCGCGCCGAGCGGCGCACGCAGCTTATCCCGGTGATGATCGTGACCGCCCACAATTCCGAACGCCTGGAGGCGATCGACGCCGGGGCCGACGAGTTCCTTTCCAAACCGATGGATTCGGTCATCCTCCTGACCAGCGCCCGCTCGCTCCTGCGGCTGCGCAAACTGCATCTGGAACTCGAACAAAGCAACGAGCTGCTGGCCCGCGCGCTGCACCGCTTCGTTTCCAAGGAAGTGGCCGAGACGGTCCTGTCCGAGCCCGAGCGCTACTTGCGGTTGGGCGGCGAGAACCGCACGGTGTCGGTGTTGTTCGCCGATCTCAAGGGGTTCGTGCGTTATACCGAAAACCACTCGGCGGGCGAGGTGGTGGCCGCCCTCAACGGGGTCTTCCCGATCCTCACCGAGGCGGTCTTTGCGCACGGCGGCACCTTCGATAAATTCATCGGCGATGCGGTGATGGCCTTCTTCGGCGCGCCCGTCCCGCAACCGGATAACGCCCGGCGCGCGGTGGAGGCCGCCCGCGACATGCAGCGGGCCTTCGCCGAAAAGGCCCCCGAACTCGGATTGGGATCGGGCGAGATCGCCCTGGGAATCGGCGTGCACACCGGCGAGGTGATCGTCGGCAACATCGGCTCGGATTCGGTGATGGATTACACCGTGGTCGGCGACGCGGTCAACATCGCCCAGCGCTTGCAGGAGGAATCCTGGCCGGGGCAGATCCTGGTCAGCCGGGCCACCTACGAGGCAGCCGGCCGGCCGCCAGGCCGCACCCTCGGAGAAAAGCTACTTTCCGGCCGAGCCGGACGGGTGGCGGTGTACGCGCTGGATGTCGAGCCGTGAACCCATTCGACACCAAGGCCCGCACTTGGGATTCCGCACCCGGCCGGACGCTGCGAGCCCGCACCGTGGCCGGAGCCATCCGCCGCCGGGTCCCCTTCACACCGGGCATGCGCGCCCTGGAATACGGCTGCGGGACGGGTTTGCTGAGCTTCGCGCTCCAACCTTTTCCCGGCACCATCACCCTGGCCGACAGCTCGGCTGAAATGCTGGCCGTCCTGGATGAAAAGATCGCCGCCGCAGGCGCCGAAAACATGAGCGCCCTGCGGCTCGATCTCTCCGCCGATCCACCGCCCGCCGGGCGATTCGATCTGATCTACACCCTGATGGCCCTTCACCATATCCCGGACACGCAGGGGATCCTGCGGGTATTTCACGCGATGCTCACCGAAGAAGGCCGGCTGTGCGTCGCGGACCTGGACCGCGAGGACGGTTCGTTTCACAGCCCGGGATTTTCCGGCCATCACGGGTTCGACCGCACGGAACTGGAGCGGCTCTGCACGGACTGCGGATTCCGCGAGATCGCCTTTCAAACGGTGTACCGGATGACCAAAGTGCGGGACGGCGGGCGGAGGTCCTTTCCGTTGTTTCTGATGACCGCCCGCAGGAAATAGGGCCCGTCCGAATCGATATGACGTCCTTCCCGCCGGGAAGAAAAAGGAGGAACCATGATTAAAATCCGCCGTATCGGGGTGCTCTCTTCGGGGAAACTGCTGGCCATCGTGTTCGGCGGGCTCGGTCTGATCGGCGGCCTGTTGCTCTCCATGTTCGGTTTCCTGGCCGCGCTGCTCGACGATTCCTACCTCTCGGGCGAAACGATCAGCTTCATATTCTCCACCGTCTGCATCGCGCCGGTCGTTTATGCCGTCATCGGCTTGGTCACCGGCATCATTGCCGCCTTGCTGTGCAACCTGGCCCTTCGCTTCGGCGGATTCGAGCTGGAGGCGGAAGTGACGGAGAAGCCCGCACCACCTTCTGCGCCCGCTGCGGCGCCGGCGCCGGCGGTCAAGCCGGCGAAGGCAAGACGGGCAAAAAAGGCGGTGAACACGCGCAAGAAACGCGGTTGATCGTTTCCTTTTCCTGTCCCATCCAACCTCTCCCCAATCGTTTCCTTTCAGTGATGCCTTCTCTGCCCCTCCCCATCCTTCTCGTATGACGGGAAGGATGGGGAGGGGCAGAGTATTTCATTTTTCCAAGGGACACCTGGGGAGGGATTGGATGGGACGGCAAAAAGAATGGAAATTAAAATCCGGAAAAGTACAGGAGAGACTTACCCAAACAGCCTTTTTCTGTCCAACTCCCCCAAATTATCGATCCACTCGTCGGGTCGGATCTCCCCTTCTTGCAGACTGACGTTTGCCGCGTGGCGCATCCCGACCACCCAACCGATCCCGGCGGCGCGGGCCGAGCCGATCCCGGAGACGGCGTCTTCGACCACCACGCAGCGCGCGGGTGCGAGTTCCACCATAGCCGCCGCATCGCGGTAGTAATCCGGCGCCGGCTTGCTGGGCCGGATCCCGTCGTCGAATACGATCTTGGCCGGATCGAACCAGCGCTCGAGCCGCAGATTTTTAATGAAGAAATCCACGTTTTCCCGCTTCGACGCCGTGGCGATGGTGCGCGGGATGCCGCGGGTCTTCAGAAAATCCAGCAATTCCTCGGCGCCGGGCGACAGGCGGAATCCCGCGCCCTGCTGCAGGCAGAGGTTGCGGTAGAACGCCTCGCGTTCGGCGATGATCTCATCGGCTTGTGCGTCGGAGATCCGGCGGCCCATCAGGTATTCGATCGTGTCGCGGTTGTTGCGTCCGTGCACCAGGCGGAGGATTTCCCCGTCGGTGAACGGCCGCCCGCGCAGCATCCGCGCCGTGCGCTGCCAGCCCTCCACCACCAGAGCCCCGTCCCACCACAGCACGCCGTTGAAGTCGAAGAGGATGCCGCTGTATATCAAGGGAGAGTAACCTCGGTCCTGAAAAGTTGAACTGGGTTGGGTGCTGCTAACCAATCATCGACGATCGACCATGAACCATAGCCCCTCATCCCAGCCTTCTCCCGGCTTATGCCGGGAGAAGGTGGCCGAAGGCCGGATGAGGAAGAATTCATCGTCCACGGTCTATGGTCTGAATTCAACGCCTTCTTGACGCCTTCCCCCTGCCCACCTTCTCCTGCTCCAAGAACCCCCGCAATTCGAACAACTGATCCCGCAGGGCGGCGGCCTTCTCGAATTCCAGATTCTGGGCGGCGGCCCGCATCTCCCGCTCGAGATCGCGCGCCACGCGTTCGGCTTCCGACCGCGAAAGGCCCAGCGGAACGTCCTCGTCCGCGGCCTGCTCGGCGGGAGCGCCGGCCCGCAGCCGCTCGGTCAGGTCGCGGACTTCCTTGACGATCGTCACCGGCTCGATCCCGTGCTCCTGGTTGTAGGCCATTTGGATCTTCCGCCGGCGGGCGGTCTCGTCGATCGCGCGCCGCATCGAATCGGTGACCTTCTCGGCGTACATGATCACCTTGCCCTGCACGTGCCGCGCCGCGCGGCCGATGGTCTGGATCAGCGAAGTGTCGGAACGCAGGAAGCCTTCCTTGTCGGCGTCGAGGATCGCCACCAGCGAGACCTCGGGCAGATCGAGTCCCTCGCGCAGCAGGTTGATCCCCACCACCACGTCATACTGCCCGAGCCGCAAATCCCGGAGGATCTCGATCCGTTCGATTGTCTGCACCTCGGAGTGCAGGTAATGGACTTTGATCTCCAGCTGGGCCAGGTAGTCGGCCAGGTCCTCGGCCATGCGCTTGGTCAGCGTGGTCACCAGCGCCCGTTCGCCGCGCCCCACCCGTTCGCGGATCTCGCCGATCAGGTCGTCCACCTGCCCCTCGGCCGGGCGCACCTCGAGTTCGGGGTCGAGGATTCCGGTCGGGCGGATGATCTGTTCGACCACGCGGTCGGCGCGCTGCATCTCGTAGGGCCCGGGCGTGGCCGAGGTGTAGATCGTCTGGCCCATGTGCTCCTCGAACTCATCGAACGCGAGCGGGCGGTTGTCGAGCGCCGAGGGCAGGCGGAAGCCGTAATCGACCAGGGTTTGTTTCCGCGAACGGTCGCCGCCCGACATGCCGCGCACCTGCGGCACGGTCATATGGCTCTCGTCGAGCACCAGCAGGTAATCGGGCGGGAAGTAATCCAGCAGCACCCAGGGCGGCGAACCGGCCGGGCGCCGGTCGAGGTGGCGGGAGTAATTCTCGATCCCCGAGCAGTACCCTACCTCGCGCAGCATCTCCAGGTCGTAACGGGTGCGCTGCTCGATCCGTTCGGCTTCGAGCGGCTTCTCGTGCTCCTTGAAGTAGGCGATCCGCCCGGCCGTCTCGGCTTCGATGTCGGTGATCGCCGCCCGCAGCGTATCGCCCTCGGCGATGTAATGGCGGGCCGGGTAGATGGTGACCGAATCCGGTTCGGCCAGGATCTCGCCCGTCACCGGATGCAGCTCGACGATCCGCTCGAGTTCGTCGCCGAAGAACGAAAGCCGGTAGACCGATTCGGAATAGGCCGGCATCACCTCGATCGTCTCGCCGCGCACGCGGAAGGCCCCCAACTTCAGTTCGGTGTCGTTGCGCTCGTAGTGGGTGTCGACCAGCTGGCGCAGGAGCGTCGTCCGGCGGTAGGTCTTCCCGCGTTCGAGCGGGATGACCACCTTGCCGTAGGCTTCGGGCGAGCCCAGGCCGAAGATGCACGAGACCGAGGCGACAATCAGCACGTCGCGCCGCGAAAGCAGCGCGGTGGTGGCCGCCAAACGCAGCCGCTCGATCTCCGCGTTGGTGTCGGTCTCCTTCTCGATGTAGAGATCGTGCCGCGGGACGTAGGCTTCCGGCTGGTAGTAATCGTAGTAGGAAACGAAATACTCGACCGCGTTCTCGGGGAAGAAATCCCGGAATTCGGCGTAGAGCTGGGCGGCGAGGGTTTTGTTGTGGGCGATCACCAGGGTGGGCTTTTGCACCCGCGCCACCACGTTGGCGATGGTGAAGGTTTTTCCCGTGCCGGTGGCGCCGAGCAGGACCTGGTGCCGTTCGCCCTGCTGCAGCCCATCCACCAGCAAATCGATCGCCTGCGGCTGGTCGCCGGTCGGCTGATAGGGGGAATGCAGCCGGAATTCCATCCTACGGCATGGGCGGGAAGGTGCCCGGCGGCGCGTACCAATCCTGCGGGTCGATGTCATCGACGATCGCGCCGGGCCCCACATGCACCGCTATCAGGCTGTGATCGGTACAGGTAGCCAGCAGGCCGCACGGCACCATCTGCGAATAGCCCGCGGCCATCCCGCTGTCGATCACGTAGGCCACAATGTAATAATCGCCCGGCGGGACGGGCAGCTCGTAAACGGACTGACTCTCGGCGGTGACCACGGCATTAACGACCGCCATCGTGGTCACATCGAACGCCACCACCCGCTGGGCGGGGATGTATTCGCTCGGGTAACTCAGGTTCCCGCGGATGAGCCCCGGCTTGGGAGGCTTGGGCGTCTCCATCCCCGCTTCGATTGTCGGCGCGAGTTCGGACATCATTGCGGGAAGCTCGGTGAGCATGGCGGGCATTTCCGTCAGCGCCACGCCGACGGTGCCCTGCATCGCCTCGAGCGTCCCCTGGATGCCTTCGGTGGCCGGGCAGCCGCACGCCAGGACCGCGGCGGCCAGGATGAACAACATCAGGTGCGTTTTTCGCATGGCTCCTCCTTTTTTTCCAATGGTCGTCGACCGCCGGAAAAGAGAACTGATTTTATCAAATGGCTGTGTCTTTCCCAGGGGGAGAAAAAACCGAGGTAGTTGGTAAAGACCGAGTCGGCTGGTGCAGACCGAGGTTCGTAGGGGCGCAGCGGCGCTGCGCCCCTACGAACCTCGGTCTATTCCATTCCCATCACCTCGCGCCGGCCCCGGCCGCCTTCGCCGGAATTCCCCGGCCCTTCTTCTTGTATCCCTCCGGCACCCGCGCTAAAACGAAAAGCGCCAGCAGGGCGAATACGGCGCTGCTGATAAAGAGTGCGGTGTACCCGTAATGGGAGCCCGGCCAGTGGTTGTTCAACCAGTCCAGCCCCGGACCGGTCAACCGGCTCAGTGCGCCGGCGCCGGCGGTGGCCAGGTTCGTCAGACCGAGGAACTTGCCCGCTTCGGGAAGCGGCGCGAGGTCGGTGGCCAGCGCCCAGTTCGAGGTGAGGAAAACGCCGGCGCCGGCGCCGATGACCGAGCCGCAGAGCAGCACCGCCTCCGGCGATTGGGAGGGAATCAACAGCAGGCTGCCGCCGGCCACCAGGATCGCGGCCGCCGCGTGGAGCGGCTTGCGACCGAAGCGGTCGCACAGCCAGCCGCTGCCGAAGGCAAAGACCGTCAGCGAAAGCGCGATCACCGCCATCAGGTTTCCCGTCAACGCCACGGGGTCGCTGACGCGAAGCGTGTCGCGTACGTAATATTGGGCGAAGGCCTGGATCCCATACACACCGGCCAGAAATACGAAGCGCGAAAGGATCAGCCCGGCGAACCCCGGCGCCTTTTTCCAATTAACCCGGAATATGTCGGCCATCCCGCCTTCGACGGGCCTCGTTTCCGCCGTATGCCGGCTGTCGGCCTCGCGCGTTCCAAACAGGGTCAGGGCGGCGAACAGGGCCAGAACGGCGGCGACGATGCCCATCGCGGGAAACTGGTTCGACGCGTCCTCATGCAGGAAGTGCCCTATCAGCAGCGAGGCTCCGATCAGACCAAGCATATCGAGCGTGCTCTTTACCGCGCTGCCGCGTCCCATTTGATCGGGCGGGACCCTGTCCGGCAGCAGCCCCTGGGAGGGGCCATGGGCGGTGTTGGAGGAGAACTGCAGCCCGATGTAGCCGACCGCCAAACCGGGTATGCCGGCAGCCAGGGCCAGCACGGCGAGGAAGACGAAATCCAACAGTGTTCCGGCCAGGATCAGCGGCCGCCGGCGGCCCCAGCGCGAAAGCCAGCCGTCGCTCGCCGCGCCGGCCAGCGGCTGGATAATCATCGCGATCACCAACCCCACGCCGGTCAACACCCCCAGGACGCCGTTTTTCTGGTCGTCCGGCACGAACTGCAGCAGGATCGCCGGCAGCAGGATCACGTGCAGGGCGTTCCACATGAACGACAACCCAAAGAAGTTGGCATTGAGGGCGAGCATTTCCCAGGCGGTGATTTTTCGCATGAGTTCCTCCCGGACCTCTCCCCCTACCCCTAACCCCTTCCCCCTCCCCAATCTGGGGAGGGGGAAGGGGCAGGGGAAGGAGGAGGGGACAGTCTTTCGGGCAATAACTCCCCGATCTTATCCATCACCAGCGCGCTGATCTCCCGGTCGTACGCGCCGACGCCGATTCCGGCGGCCGGCGGGATGGTGAACTCCGTTCCGAACCGCATATGGAACGCGTCACCTTCTTCATACACGCCGACCGGGAGGGGAGTGTACCCCGCCTCGGCCAGATGCGCTATGAAGCGCCCCGCTCCCGAGGGCGGCCGCATCAACCGCCCGTCGGGCGAATCCATCCCCTCGGGCGCCATGCCGATCGACGGCTTTTCGGACCGCGCCAAGCGCAACAGCCGCCGCACGGCCGCCGCGCGGGCGGCGGTATCGCTCTCGCGCGGCGGCATGGGCGGCATGAGCGTGAAGGAATACATCCGTGCGACCCGCGCCAGCACCCACCGGGTGAGCGGCGTGATCAGGCGGGAGCGCAATGGATCGGGGTACGTCCAGGCCGAGGTCATCGGCCAGTGCAGATCGCGCGCTGCGGCGGCCGTGAGCGCGATGGCGATCCACCAGGCCCTGAATCCGGGACGGGAATAATGATTTGCCAGGAAGAGATACGGCCCCTCGCCGCGCGGGATGTCGCCCGAAATTTCCGGGCGGGAGATGCCTTCCCGGAGAAGTGCTGCATCGCGGGAAAAGGACCGTTCCCGGCCCAGGAGGAAATCCCTCAGGATGGCGAAGGTGATTTGTCGAGGATATCCGTAACTTGGAGGCACGGGGTGAATTGTATATCAAATGGAGTAGACGAACTGCAAAGGATCTACAAAAAAATTTGCGCCCTTTGCGCCCCCGGCCTGATCCCTCGCTTCGCTCGGGACAGGCTCCGACCGGGACAGGCTCTGCGGTGAAAAGGTTTTTTTCAACGGCTTGCTGTCACTCATGTAGAGGAAAACCGGAAAAACACACCGCAGAGACATTGAGGACGCAGAGTGTAGTAATTATATCTCTGCGCCTCTGCGGTAAAAGGAAGTTAAGCCCGGAATCCCCGCAGCCGCAGGCTGTTGGTCACCACGAACACCGAGGAAAACGCCATCGCTCCGGCGGCCAGCATCGGGCTCATCAGCCCGAACGCGGCGGCCGGGATGAGGACGACGTTGTAAAAGAAGGCCCAGAAGAGGTTTTGGCGGATGGTCCGCAAGGTGCCGCGCGAGAGAGCGATCGCCCGCGCCACCCCGCGCAGGTCGCCCGAGATCAGCGTAATGGGCGCGGCAGCCATGGCGATGTCGGTTCCGCTGCCCAGCGCGATGCCGACGTCGGCCTGGGCCAGCGCCGGGGCGTCGTTGATCCCGTCGCCGACCATCGCCACCTTCTCGCCCCCGGCCTGGAGCCGGGCCACCTCGGCGCTCTTGCCGTCCGGCAGCACCTCGGCAAGCACCCTCCCGATTCCGGCCTCGCGGGCCACCGCTTCGGCGCTGCGGCGGTTGTCGCCGCTGATCAGCGCCAGCGAAACGCCCATGCCCTGCAGGCGCTTCACCGCTTCGGCCGATCCTTCCTTTAAGACATCCGCCACCGCAATCAGCCCGGCCGGACGCTCATCGACAGCCACCAGGAACACCGTGCGGGCCAGTCCCTGCAGCCGCTCCGCCTCGTCCCGCAGCCCCGAGATATCGACCCCGGCTTCTTCCATCATCCGCTCATTCCCGATCCGGACCAAACGGCCGTCGACTGTCGCCCGCACGCCGCGGCCGGGTTCCGCCTCGAAGGAATCGGGGTCGGCCGTCGCCAAGTCGCGTGCGGCGGCGGCGGCCCGCACGGCGTCGGCCAGCGGGTGTTCGGAAGGTTTCTCGGCCGAGGCGGCCAGACGCAGCAGCTCGTCCTCGGCGCCGAATTCCTTAAGCGCAGCCACATCCGTCACTTGCGGCAGGCCGCGCGTCAGGGTCCCGGTCTTGTCGAAGGCCACAACCGTCACCCGGCCGGCGTTCTCCAAAGCTTCCGCATTGCGGAAGAGAATTCCCATCCCGGCGCCCTTGCCGGTCCCGACCATCACCGCCGTCGGGGTAGCCAGGCCCATCGCGCACGGGCAGGCGATCACCAGCAC
>JBJYXS010000081.1:0-1894 GCA_046260075.1 Anaerolineales bacterium
CTGGATGGGCGGCAAGAGCATCGGAAAGGCCGTTGAAGTCCTAAATAACGCGGGAATTCCCACATATGAGACGCCGGAACGGGCGGTCCGCGCTTTTCTTTATATGGTTGGGTATGCCAGAAATCTCGAAATGCTGTTGGAAATCCCGCCCAAATTGACCGGACACCTGGAGTTCGATCAGGAAAAAGCCCGAAAACTGCTTTCCAGCGCCCCCACGCGTGGATTCATGCTGGATTCGGATTCCAGGGAAATGCTCACGGCTTACGGACTGCCCCTGATCAGGACGGAAATAGCGGAGTCCGAGGCGCAAGCCTCGCGTATCGGCCGGGAAGTGGGATACCCCTTGGTCATGAAGGTGCACTCCCCGGACATCACCCATAAGACAGAGGCCGGTGGCATTCGTCTGAACTTACGGTGCGATGCGGATGTCCGCGAAGCCCACCGCCAGATCACCGCCTCGGTCCGCCGATGCGAACCCGATGCCCGGATTGATGGGGTGACAATTCAGCCGTATATTTCAAACCCGGACTATGAAATTCTGCTGGGCGCCAAGCGGGATCACAGTTTCGGCCCGGTTATTCTGTTCGGAATGGGCGGTATCTACACGGAAGTGTTGAATGACCGGTCCATAGGACTCCCCCCCATGAACCGGTTGCTGGCCCGGCGGCTCATGCAGGAAACCAAAGCCTACACCCTGTTGAAAGGGTACCGAAACCGCCCTGCCGCCGACATGGAACGATTGGAAGAAATGATTATCCAACTCTCCCAACTCCTGATCGATTTCCCCGAAATTGCCGAACTGGACATGAATCCCGTTCTGATCAGAAACGGCCATCCCGTCGCAGTCGATGCGCGGATACGCGTTTCACCGTTTGACGTCCCATCCTCCCTGCATTTGGTGATCGGACCGTATCCGCAAGAAGAAGAGTCCCATATGGTCAGCGCTGATGGGCGCCGGATTTTTATCCGACCCGTAAAACCAGAGGACGCAGCGCTTTTCAAGGCGCTGTTCAAGACGCTCTCACCAACGACGATTTATTATCGTTTCTTCGGCTCGTTAAAGGAATTAAAGCCCGAGATGTTGGCCCGGTTCACCCAGATCGATTACGACCGGGAAGTTGCACTGGTCGCCATCGATGAAGAAACCGACAGGATGCTCGGGGTCGCCAGAATCATCGGAGATCCGGATGGAAAGACCGGTGAATTCGCCGTTCTGGTGGGTGATGCCTGGCAAGGCAAAGGTATTGGGTCGAGCCTGCTGGAAAAATGCCTATCAATTGCCGAAAAGCACGGCTTTAATACGGTAACCGGCATCGTGCTGCATGAGAACAAGAACATGCTCGCGCTAGGGAAAAAACTCGGTTTTGAAATAAAAAAGGATCCAGGCTACGGGGACAATGAGTTGGTCATGTATTTCGGAGATCCGACCCCTCCAAGGCAAGACTGATTTCATGTGCCGTCGCTGTCCTGGCGAGTCAACGAATGGCGTAATTAAGGAGATCCGTATGGCGATTTCAACTTATTATCTCGTTCCCCCGATGCCTGAAGGACTGGAGGGACTGGCCGAATTGGGTCTGGACCTGCGCTGGTCCTGGAGCCATGCGACCGATCCCCTCTGGGAGCGCGTCGATCCCGAATTATGGAACCTGACCCGCAACCCGTGGCTCATCTTGCAGTCGGTTTCATCCGCCCACCTCAAAACCCTGGCCCAGGAGCCGGCTTTCCGGAACCAGGTCGACAAGCACCTCACGGAACACCGCAAGGCCTTGAAAGGGTCCAGCTGGTATTCGGAAGCCCACGCCGCTTCCCCAATAACCGTCGCGTATTTCAGCATGGAATTCGGCCTGAGCGAGGCCCTTCCCATCTACTCCGGGGGTCTCGGCATCCTGGCGGG
>JBJYXS010000082.1:0-3752 GCA_046260075.1 Anaerolineales bacterium
AATCATGTCAATCCTGTAAATCCTGTCCAATACCGGGCGGATGGCCGCCTGCCCTCGCGTAGTGGGGGTCCGCTCCTGTGGTTTCTATCCGATCATTTTTTATATTGAAAAAGGGCGGACCGGCGGTCCGCCCCTACAAAACCATCCTGCCGATCCTATCTATTCCTTATGACCAACAAGGGCGGACCACCGGTCCGCCCCTACAATTACCGGGCGGATATACATCCGCCCCTAAAAAAAATCCTGTCAATCCTGTCCATTTCCGGGCGGACTTCCGTCCGCCCCTACAAGACCATTCCGTTTATCCGGGTCATTTCTTTTTCCGGGTTGGCTTCTTCGGTTCGTCCCCGCCGGACGCGGGGGCGGCCGCGAATTCGGCCGGCAGGTCGGTCCGGTCGATCTCCTCGCCCTCGCACATCATCGCCGCGCGCTCGACGACGTAGCGCAGTTCGCGGATGTTGCCCGGCCAGTCGTGGTTCACCAGCGCCTCCAGAGCGCGCGGCGAAACGCCGGTGAGGTTGGTGCCCGTGCGCTGGTTGTACTTGCGCACGAACAGGCCGACCAGGGCGGGGATGTCCTCCTTGCGCTCGGCCAGGGTGGGCATGCGGATGTCGGCCACCTTCAGCCGGTAGTAGAGGTCCTCGCGGAATTGGCCGGATTCGACCAGCGAGGGCAGATCGCGGTTGGTGGCGGCCACCACCTGGACGTCGGTCTTGAGTTCGCTGAGGCCGCCCACGCGGCGGAAGGAATGGTCGTCGAGGAAGCGCAGCAGCTTGGCCTGCAGTTCCGGGCGCAGGGTGCCGATTTCATCCAGGAACAGCACGCCGCCGTCGGCGGCCTCGACCACGCCGGGCTTGCGCTTGGCGGCGTCGGTGAAGGCGCCCGCCTCGTGGCCGAAGAGCTCGGATTCGATCACGTCGGCCGGAAGCGCGGCGCAGTTGACCGGAATGTAGGGCTTGGCCGCCCGCGGGCCCATCATGTGGATCGCCCGCGCCAGGACGTCCTTGCCGGTCCCGGTCTGGCCGGTGATCAGCACCGGCGTGGAGGTGGCGGCCGCCCGCCGGGCCTCGTGCAGCACGGCTTGCATCGCCGGGGTCTCCCCCATCACCCAGTCGTTGGCCTCGGCCCGCGCGCTCTGCTGGTAGTAATCCAGCTCGCGCTGCAGCCGGACCACCTCGGATGCGCGCTTGACCACGCCCTTGAGCCGGGCCATGTCGACCGGCTTTTCCAGCAGGTCGGCCGCGCCCAGCTGCAGGGCCTCGACCGCGGTGGGGATGTTGGCCGTCCCGGTGACCACCACCACCTGCGGGCGCGGTTTGGTGCCGGACAGCTTGCGCAACAGGTCCAACCCGTGCCCGTCGGGCAGGTTGAAATCCAGGAGCAGGATGTCGGGCAGGTGATCCTGCAGGGTGGCGACCGCCTTGGCCAGGTTTTCGGCTTCCAGGATCTCGTAACCTTCGGCCGAGAGCTGGCGGCCCATCGAACCGCGGGCTTTGGCTTCGTCGTCGACGATCAGGATGGTGAAGGGCATTCGGGAAACCTCCGAGTATGCTGTCCTATCCCCCTCACCCCGCCCGAAAAGCATCGGGCACCCCTCTCCCGCTCCCCTCGTTTCACTCGAGGACAGATTCCCGTGGAACGGGAAGGGGGAGAGGGGGCGGGGGAGAGGAGGTTAGGACGGTTCCGCCACGGGAAGGAAGACGCGGAAAACCGTCCCGCTTCCCGGGAAGGTGTCGGCGCGCAGGGCGCCGCGGTGGGCATCCAGGATGTGGCGCGAGAGCGCCAGGCCCAGCCCGTGCCCGTCGGAACGGGTGGTGACGTAGGGCTGGAAGAGCTTATCGCGCACCTGCGGCGGCAATCCCTGGCCGGTGTCGGCCACGCGGACTTCGACCGCCGGCGCGCCGCTTTCGAGAGCCGAAAGCTGCAGGCTGACGCCCAGGTGCCCGCCATCGGGCATCGCCTTGGCGGCATTGTCGATCAGGTTCAGGATCACCTGTTCGATCGAGAGCGGATCGGCCATCGCATGCGGCAGGTCCTCGGGGGAGGAAAAAAGCGACTTCACCCCGGCCCGCTCGAGCGCGGGCTGCATGCGGGCCAGCACACGCTTGACGAGCGCCGCCATGTCGGTGGGGGCGGGGTGGAAATCCTGGCCGCGGGCGAAATCGAGCATCCGGCGGGAGATTTCCGTCAGCCGGTCGCATTCGGCCTTCGAATCGCCGACCAATTGGGCCGCCTCGGCGGGCAGGTCGTACAGCGTGCGCAGTTCCTCCAATTGCAGCGAAAGGTTGTTGAGCGGATTGCGGATCTCGTGGGCGAACGAGGCCGCCATCCACCCCAGCACCGCCTGGCGCTGCAGGTGGCGGGCCTCGAGGCGCGCATCGCGGCTGGAGGTGAGGTCGGTGATCGTCAGCAGCACCTCGCGGAATTCCCCGGCCGGCCCGGAGCGCAGCGGGATCGCGCGCAGCAGAGCCGGAAATCCCTCGCCGTCTCGGCGGTAGAGCGTGAGTTCGCCGCTTTCGTTGATCCGCCCGCTTTCGCACGCCGCCCGCACCGTCACCACGGCCTCCGGTGCGGAGAGCCAATCCTCCAGGCGCATGTCGGCCAGGGCCGCGGCGGAATAGCCGAGCATCCGCTCGCAGGAAAGGCTGGTCTCGGCGACCCGCCCGTCCTCGGCGCGCACGACGATCAGCGCCTGCGGCAGTTCGTCCATCAGGATATGCAGGGCCGTTTCGGCCCGCCGGCCCTTGCGCTGCATCTCGTAGAGCTGCTGGCGGCTTTGCCAGCCGCGCAGCAGAGCGCCGTGCGAGGCGGAAAATGCGGTCAGCGTGGCATCCAGCGAGGCGGGCGGTTCGGCATCCTTCCATCCCAGAAGCAGTACGCCCCGCACGGGCGAATTCGGGAGCGGGAACAGCAGCGCGGATTGCGCCCCGCATCCGTCCGCCCACGGAAAGAATTCCGCATCGATATCCGGATCGCGCTTCCAGACGATCGCACCCTCGCGATCGGCCGGCGGAAGCGGCGGGAGTTCGTGGGGAACCTCGGACGGCAACCGGCGCTCGAATCCGCGGGCCAGATGGCCGCTTTCACGGTGGGCGTAGAACAGCCCGGCCCAGGCGGAGGACGTCGCGGCGAGCACCCAATCCAGGAGCGGTTCGGCCGAACCGAGGTCGGCGGCTTCCATGACCGCCGCGGGCATCTTTTCCAGCGGCGGCAGGAAGGCGCCGGCGGATGCAGCACGCCGTTCCTCGAGCGGCGAGACGGTCAGCAGCGCTTCCCCCTCCGGCGCGACCGACCGGGCGGCGCGGATATCCCACACCGCGGGCGCGCCCTCATTGCCCAGCGCCAAGCGCTGCGACCAGCGGACCGGCCGTCCGATCGGCAGGTCCTTCAGATATGTCATGATCTCCGGCACGCCGAGGACGTCGGCCAGCTTCCTGCCGACCACCTGGTCGCGGTCCTTCCCGAGCTTGCGCAGCGCGAGCGGATTCACGTCGGTGACCGTTCCGCGCGGATAGGAAACGGCGAACAGCAACTCGTGATGGATTTCGGCCAGGGTGATGGATTGCGGGGAGATGGCGGACGGCTCGGCGGAGGGCTTGAGCATCGCCAGCAGCGGCGGCGGGCCGGCGGATTCGGATTTGCGCCGGCTTCGGCCCTTCGCGGAGGAATCCGGACGGGAGCGCGAAACCGCCGGACGGGCGGCTCGCACCTTGCGCGTGGATCTTCGGTTGGATCGGGTATCGGCCAAGTGA
>JBJYXS010000082.1:3852-5503 GCA_046260075.1 Anaerolineales bacterium
TCCGTTGGGCAGCGCGGCGCGCTTGTTGGCGACCGCCCGCGAAACGGTGGATTCGTGGACTTCGAGCCGGCGGGCGAGTTCGGCGCGGGTCAGCGGGCGCAAATCGCGGTCGGTGCCCAGGATGAAGGCGCGCTGCTCCTCG
This sequence comes from Anaerolineales bacterium, assembly GCA_046260075.1. Taxonomy (GTDB): domain Bacteria; phylum Chloroflexota; class Anaerolineae; order Anaerolineales; family RBG-16-64-43; genus JAFGKK01. Next base: position 3,995 of record JBJYXS010000082.1, read on the forward strand.
GCCAGCGCGGAAGCCAGCCGCATCAGCGTGTTCTGGCTCTGCCGCAGGCACTTGTCGATCAGCAGCGCTTCCTCCACCTTCTCGCTCCATTTGGTCCGTTCTTCGCCTTCCAGCGTACGGACCATCCGGCGGAACTCGGGGTTGACGCGTACCCGACCGGCCAGCGGGGCGTACACTTCCACCACCAGCGGACCGGAGGAATTGTTGGGCTGCACGCGGAAGGTCATCTCAGCCTCGCGGTAGAGGTCCGGATCCGAAACGGCCCGCGAGGGTCCGGTGCGGAAGAAGGTCCGTCCCGGGTAGGGAGTCAGGTTGACTTTAATGAAGTGGGCCGCCGCCTCCACCGCGGAACGGTGCAGGCGGAGAGCCTTGGCGATCGCGGCGTATTCGCCGCGGGCCAGTTCCTCCAGGTGGCCGGCGACGATCTCGCGCACGCCGGCGGGAAGCGGACCGCTTTCCGAAAGCGAGTCGATCTGGATCAGCAGGGCTTCCACCGTGCTGAGGGCGCCCACCCCGGGCGGATCGCAACGCTGGATGGCGCGCAGGACCTTCTCGACGGCGGACGGCAGGACGTGCAGGAAGCGCGCGCTTTCGGCGGGCGGTTCGGGCATCAGTCCGTTGTCGTCCAGCCGGGCGATCAGGTATTGGGCGATCGGGCGTTCCGCTTCGGTCAGTTCCGGCCCGATCTGACTCATCAGGTGGTCGCCCAGCGTTTCCGGCTGGGCCGGTTCGGGCCGGTTGTCGAGATCCTCGGCGACGGGCCGGCGGGTCGGCGGGGCGGAGAGGAAGACGATCGGCTCCTCCTTCGCCGGATGGCATACCGGGCAGGGACCGGGCCGGAGCAGCGGCCGGCGGCACCCCGGGCAGATATCGGGTTCGACGACCTCGAGGGCCGGGTTCGAGGCCAGCGAGGAGTTCAGCCATTCGTTCAACTCGGCCCGGGAAAGCTCTAGCAGGCTCATCGTCTGGGTGAGATGGGCCGTCGTCGTCTGTCGGATGCGGGGTTGGGCGCGCTGGACAATAGCCATGTTTTTCCTTCCTTTCGGCGCCTCCCGGCCGGCAACCCCGAATAAGTTGCCGTGTCGGGATCGAGTATAGATGCAATGCACTGCAAAGGCAAGGTGCAATATTCGTGCCACTGGCATGGGAATTGCAGGGATTAGACAGGATTTACAGGATGGTTTTTGTAGGGGCGGACCGTCGGTCCGCCCGGTAATAGACAGGATTTGGTTATTGTAGGGCCGGATCGGTGGTCCGCCCGGTAATAGACGGGATGGGTTTTGTAGGGGCGGACCGGTGGTCCGCCCGATAATAGACAGGATTGACAGGATTATTTCAGGATTATCAGGATGTTAATTTGTAGGGGCGGACCCCCGCTGCCCCCGGGAAGAACACCCGAGGGCAAGCGCGAGGGCAGGCGGCCATCCGCCCGGCGATGGTCGGAATTGGTTTTGTAGGGGCGGATGTATATCCGCCCGGTAATTGTAGGGGCGGACCGGTGGTCCGCCC
>JBJYXS010000083.1:0-5651 GCA_046260075.1 Anaerolineales bacterium
AGAAGGTGCGGCCACAGGTTGAAAGCCCCCGCTTCCCAAATCCGTCGAAGGTCGCGCGGCGATCCGCCGAAGAACCTCCCCTTCAGGGGAAAAGTAGACCGGCGCGGTCCGCACCGTTACCGCGATGAGAGCGCCCCCGCATCCGCGGAGGCGAATCGAGGTGGCACCACGGAGGAGAACAACCCTTCGCCCTCAGCGGCGGAGGGTTTTTTTTATTCCCCCTCCTGTATCCTCCCCCGTTTGCGGTTTTTCCGTAAACGGGGGAGGATACAGGAGGGGTACAGAGGAGCCATATGCCGACCATCGACCTGCCCAAAACCTACGATTTCCACGCCGTCGAGCGCAAGCTGTACGAGTGGTGGGAAAAAAACGGCTACTTTCAGCCGGCGATCGATCACGCCCGCGAGCCGTTCGTCATTTCGATCCCGCCGCCCAACGTGACCGGGGAACTGCATCTCGGACATGCCATGTTCGTCTCGATCGAGGACCTGATGATCCGCTATCACCGCATGCTGGGCGAACCGACCCTATGGGTGCCCGGTTCGGACCACGCCGGCATCGCCACCCAGCTGCAAGTGGAGAAAATGCTGCTGCGCGAAGATGAAGTCACCCGCGAGGAACTGGGCCGGGAGAAGTTCGTCGAGCGAACCTGGGAATGGAAACACAAATACGGCGGCATCATCTACGACCAGCTGAGACGCCTGGGCGCCTCCTGCGACTGGCGCCGCGAGCGGTTCACCCTCGACGAAGGCCTGGCTCGCGCGGTGCGCGAGGCGTTCGTGCGGCTCCACGAGAAAGGCCTGCTCTACCGCGGCCCGCGCCTGGTCAACTGGTCCCCGGGGCTGCGCACCGCGGTCAGCGACCTGGAGGTGGAATATTCGGATGAACCGGGTGCGCTGTACTATTTCAAATATATGATCAAGGACGCCGACGGGGATCGCAGGGGCGATCCGGCGGATCGGCCCTACATCCCCGTCGCCACCACCCGGCCGGAGACGATCCTCGGCGACACCGCCGTCGCCGTCCATCCGGAGGATCCGCGCTACGCCGCCCTTGTCGGCCGCACCGCGATCGTGCCCATTCTGGGACGGGAAATCCCCGTGATCGCCGACGAGGCCGTCGACCGCGAGTTCGGCACCGGCGCGCTCAAGATCACCCCGGGGCACGACCCGGTCGACTACGAGGTCGGTCAGCGGCACAAGCTGCCGATCATTTCCATCTTCGACAAGAACGCCTGCCTGAACGAAAACGGCGGGCCGTACGCCGGCATGGACCGCTTCGATTGCCGCAAGAAGATGTGGGCCGACATGCGCGCCGAGGGCCTGGTGATCAAGGAAGAACCGTATCCGATGCGGGTTCCGCGTTCGCAGCGGGGAGGGGAGATCGTCGAACCGATGATCTCGACCCAATGGTTCATCAACATCAAACCGCTGGCCGATGCGGCCCTGCAGGCGGTGCGCGAGGGCCGGATCAAGATCATTCCCGAACATTTCACCAAGGTGTATTACAACTGGCTGGAGAACATCCAGGATTGGTGCATCTCGCGCCAGTTGTGGTGGGGCCACCGCATCCCGGTCTGGTACTGCGAAGACGGCCACCTGACCGTCACCCGCGAGGATCCGACGAAGTGCGCCGAGTGCGGCAGCAAGAAGCTCAAGCAGGATGAGGACGTCCTGGACACCTGGTTTTCCTCCGGGTTGTGGCCGTTCTCCACGCTGGGATGGCCGGAGGAAACCCGCGACCTGAAATACTTCTACCCGACCACCGTGATGGAAACCGGCTACGACATCCTCTTCTTCTGGGTGGCGCGGATGATCATGTTCGCGCTCGAGTTCACCGGCGACGTGCCGTTCCGCACCGTCTACCTCCACGGGCTGGTGCGCGACGAGAAGGGGCGCAAGATGTCGAAATCCATCGGCAACGTGATGGATCCGCGCTGGGTGATGGACGGGGCCACCGCCGAACAGATCCGCGCGGCCGGAACCAGCGCCGAGATCGCCGAGCAATTCCCCGAGGGCATCCCGGGGATGGGCACCGACGCGCTGCGCTTTACGCTGATCACCAGCGGCACGCCGGGCAACGACCTGAACCTAAGCATGGAGCGCGTGGAGGCCAACCGCAACTTCGCCAACAAACTGTGGAACGCCGGCCGCTATACCCTCGGCGCCTTCGCCAAGCTCGGGGAAGGCTGCGAAAAGGCCCCGCGAACCCTGGCCGACCGCTGGATCCTTTCGCGCCTTTCGCAGACCGTGCAAACCGCCACCGGGCTGATGGACAAATACCAATTCGGCGAGGCCGGCCGCACGGTGTATGATTTCTTCTGGGGCGAATTCGCCGACTGGTACATCGAACTCTCGAAGCTGCAGATCGCCGAAAGCCCGGCCCGCGCCCGCAGCACCGCCCAGATCCTGGCCCACGTGCTCGATTCGTGCCTGCGGCTGCTGCATCCCTTCACGCCCTTCGTCACCGAAGCACTGTGGGGCTATCTGAAGGACGCCTGCCGCGAAGCGGGCGAGGATTTCGATCCCCCCGGCGGATGGCCCGAGGCGCTGATCATCGCCCCCTGGCCCCAGCCGGTGGATGCGGTGGACGGGAAATCCCTGGAGGAATTCTCGCTCTTCGCGGACATCGTCCGTTCGATCCGGAATTTGCGCGCGGAGAAAAAGGTGCCGCTGTCGAAGAAGACCTCCGCCGTCATCATGCCGGATAAATACAAGAAAATGCTTTCGGATTCCGCCGCGGGTCTGTGCCTGTTGGCCCGATTGGATCCGAAGGGATTGACCTTCTCCGCCAAACCGCCCGCGAAGGCCAAGGGAATGGTCCCGCTCGTCGTCGGACCGGTGCGGATCCTGATCCCGCTGGCGGAGATGGCCGATGCGGGCGCGGAACGCAAGCGGTTGAAAAAGGAATTCGAACAAACCGAAAGTCAGATACATCGCGTGGAAACGCTACTGGCCGGCGATTTCGGCACCCGCGCCCCGGCCGCGATCGTCGAGAAGGAACGCGCCCGGCTCGCGGCGCTGAAGGAAACCCGCGGTAAACTCGAGGAGCAACTTAAGGCATTGGGTAAATGACCGGACCGATCCTGTTCGAGATCACCGCCGCCGATTCGCACCAGCAGATCATCCTGCCGGTGATCCGCCGCCTGCGCGGGCGCGGCATTCCGGCGGTCGTCTACTCGGATTGCGAACTGCTCCGCGCCGCAAGCGATCCCGACGGTCTGGCGCGGGAGGAAATTCCCTTCGTACGCCTTGCCGAAACCCCGTTGCCCGTCTCACAGCCGGAATGGGAAGCGGCAGCCTTTCCGATTCGCAGACGGATCCCCGGTGAAGTGGAGCGCGCCCGGCCCGCGCTGGTCGTGGTGTTGAACGACCGCAACTTCCCCTCCAATGAATACGTTCGAGCCGCACGCCGCCTTCGTGTGCCGACCCTGCTGATGCAGGAGAGTCTGCGCAAGGACGTATTTCAGCGCCCGCCGTGGGAGAAGCGCTGGGCCCGGCTGCGCCGCAAGATCCGCCTGGGGATCGAGGAAGGGCTGCGCCATTACGGGCAGGGAGGATGCGACCGGATCGCCGCTTGGGGTGAAACCTCGCGCGAATACTTCCGGCGCGTGGGCGTTCCGGAAAGCCGTATCGTTGTTACCGGCAATCCGCGGTTCGACCGGTTGGCACACGCGGATTTTTCCGCCGAGGCCGTCCGTATCCGCGCCGCAATCGGCTTCTCCGCCGGGGATTTCCTCCTCACATTCCTCAGCAGCCCCATCGAACGGATGCAGATCGTCTCGAAAGAGGAAAAGCGCCGCGCGCTGATCCGATGGATGGAGTGGGCCGCCCGTTTGCGGCGCGATCCCGACTGGGCGTCACTCCGCCTGGGCTTTAAATTGCACCGCGGCGAGGATCCCTCCGACGTGCAATCGATCATCGACGGCTGCGATGCGGGGGATTGGGCACGGATCGCCGATGCTCCGTTGTATCCGCTGCTGAAAGGATCTCAGGCGGCGGCGATGTTCAGCACCACCGCCGGCTTGGAAGCCGCCCTGCTGTCCGTGCCGGTCGGGATCCTGGAACTGGCGCGGCCGCTGGATGATTGGGATCTGGTCGGGCGCGGCGTGGCGGCCGGCATCCGCTCGGAAGACGACCTGCGCTCCTTCCTCTGCCGCGCCCGCGAAGATGAGACCCTCGGGCAGTGCGGCGCTCAGGCTTCGCGGCAATTCCTCTCGAATCTGGGCGGCGCGGCGGAGGCGGTTGCGGATTTGGCGGCCCGCATGGCGGGACGATGATGATTCAGAAATTGACAGAGATGATGACGAAAAAGGAATAGACAGGATCTACAGGATTGCTCAGGATTGACAGGATGTTCTTATATTTTAAATGCAATCCTGTAAATTCTGAATCATCCTGTCAATCCTGTCCATTATTTTTTCCCCCTGGAAAGAATTCGTCCACCACACTTACCGCCTCGGCCACGCCGTCCTCGGCGCGGATCAGTCGGCCGAGAGCGGCCGCCCGCCGCCGCATGTCCGCTTCGCAGAGCGTTCGGCCGATCGCAGCGGCGAGCCGATCGGCGTTGAGGTGGCGGCGCAAAATCGGCGGCGGGCCGGCACCCAGGCGCGCCACCCGGTTGCCCCAGAAGGGTTGGTCGAAATTGTGCGGGACGGTCACGGCGGGGATCCCCGCCCGCAACGCGGCGCCTGTGGTGCCGGCCCCGCCGTGGTGCACGGCGGCGGCCGCCCGCCCGTAGAGCCAGGCATGGGGCAGGAAATCCGCCGTGAACACATCCGCGCCGCGCGGGATGTCCGGGACCGGCGCGGTTCCGGTCAGGAGGATTCCGCGCCGCCCGCACTTCCGCAGCGCGTCCAGGGATATCCGCATCCACTCGCCGCTTTCCCGGCCGGTCATGCTGCCGAATCCGACGGCCACCGGCGGCGGGCCGGATTCGAGAAATCTTTCGATATCCCGCGGCGGCTGGAAATCCGGCGGCGGGTCCGGAAACCAATAGCCGGTCACGCGGTTGCAGGCGTCCCAATCCGCGGGCACGGGCACCACGCGGCGGCTGTAGCCATACAGCACCGGTTTGCCGCGCTGGATATGGTCGAGAAACCACCCGCCCCGCCCCGCCGGAGCGAGTCCGAGTTCCCCGCGCCGGCAACGGTTCACCGCAGGCAGCAGCATGTTCCATATTAGATGGAGCGTTCCGATATGGGTCTGCCGGTTCAGGACGGGTCCGAGGGTCCGGACGAGGAACAGGGCGAAGGTGGGTTCGAACCGCGTCGGCGTGAGCGGAATCAAGAAGGCGGGCAGGAACGGCGCGCCGGTCTTCTCGGATAGGCTCGTTCCGATCAGGAAGCCCGGTACGAATCCGCCGACGATTACATCCGCGCCCTCCGCGGCGGGCAGGCATCCGGACATCCAGCCATCCACCATTATCCGGGCCAGCCGCCCGATGCTGCGCAGTGCGCCGATCCCCGAGGTGGACCGCAGCGACGACTGCATGCCGGGCGCCTCCAGCATGCGATCCGGATCCGGTCCGACCGGAAAGAAGCGGCATCCGAGATCTTCGGCCGCCCGGCGGTGCCGGACCGGGGCGGCGAACGCCACCGCATGCCCGGCCCGGCGCAACCCCTTTGCCAGGGCCAGCATCGGCAGCACGTC
>JBJYXS010000084.1:0-15720 GCA_046260075.1 Anaerolineales bacterium
AACACCGGCGCATCCACAGCCATATGGCTGGCGGCGAAGGATCTGTGCGACATCGTCCTGCTGGATGTCGTGGACGGGTTGCCTCAGGGCACAGCCATGGACCTGCAGGAAGCCATGCCGATCCTCGGTCAATCGACCGACATCACCGGAACGTGCGATTACGCCGACACCGCCGGATCCGATGTGGTCATCGTCACCGCCGGGAGTGCGCGCCGCCCGGGGATGAGCCGCGAAGACCTAGTCCAGGGGAATGCCGCCGTGGTGTCGAAAGCGGTGGAGCAGGCAATCCGCCACTCGCCGGAAACGGTGCTGATCATCCTCACCAATCCGGTGGATTCCATGGCGTATCTGGGGTACAAATTAAGCGGCTTTCCCAAACAGCGGGTGATCGGCCAGTCGGGGATTCTCGACTCGTCGCGTTTCCGCTTTCTGATTTCCCGGGAACTGGGGGTGAGCGTGGAAAGCGTACACGCCGTCATCCTCGGCGGCCATGGGGATGCCATGGTGCCGATGATCCGCCATTCGAACGTGTGCGGCATTCCGTTGACGGACCTGCTGCCGGCGGACGCCCTGGCATCGATCGTGGAGCGGGCCCGGAACCGCGGAACGGAAATCATCAACCTGCTGAAAACCCGCAGCTCGGCGTTCGCCCCCGGGGCGGCGCTGACCATGATGGTGGAAGCGATCCTGCAGGACACCCACCGGGTGATGACCTGCTCGGTGTATTGCGAAGGCGAATTCGGCCTGAATGGAGTATATTTCGGCGTGCCGGTGCAGATCGGCCGCGGCGGGGCGGAACGGATCATCCAATTTCCGCTCACCTCCGAGGAGCAAGCCGCGGTGGATGCTTCGGCCGAAAGGATCCGGAAGTCCATCTCCGGTTTGACGCCGTTTCTTCCGGAGGCGCGGCGGTCCGCGCGGGGACGAAGGAGGGATCCATGACCAATACATTCTCCGAAGAAGTGAAATTGGTCGCTCAATCGGGTGAAATCCCGTTCGTCAAGGGGTTGGAGGGGATACCCGTCGGCGAGAGCATGAAGAGCTACGTCGACGGGCGGGAAGGAAAGCTCGTCTACCACGGCATCCCGATCGAGGTCCTGTGCGAAAAATCGACCTTCGAGGAAGTGTTCTACCTCCTCCTGCATGACCGGCTCCCCAAGGAATCGGAGTTGAAAGACCTCGACCGGCTGATGCGCTCGTACCGGGAGATCCCGTCGGAAATCTACGACCTGATCTCCCAGCAAGCTCCGCGCTACGGCGTGCATCCAATGTCGGTGTTGCGGACCGCCATATCGGCCCTGGCGGCGTACGATGAAACGACGGAAGATGAAACCCCCTCGGAGCAGCGCCGGCAGAGCATCCGGATCGTCTCCAAGATCGCGACCATTGTGGCCGCCATTGCCCGCGCCCGGCGCGGCCAGCCGATGGTCTCCCCCCGCCCGGATCTCTCGCACGCGGGGAACTTCTATTACATGCTCTCCGGGAACGCCCCCGACAGTTTTTATGCGGCGCTGATGGATGTCCTGCTGATTCTGCACGCCGACCACGAATGCAACGCCAGCACGTTCGCCACGATCACCGTGCGCTCCACGCTGAGCGACCTGTATTCCGCGGTGGTGGCGGGGATCTGCGCGTTGAAGGGACCGCTGCACGGCGGCGCCAATGAAGAGGTCATGCGGATGCTCCAGGCGATCGGCTCGCTCGAGAACGTCGAGAAGTTCCTCGAGGACGCCATGTCGCAGAAACTGCGCATCCACGGGTTCGGGCACCGCGTGTACAAGATCATGGACCCGCGGGCATCAATCCTCCGCGAACAGGCCCGCGAGGTGACGCGCCGCGCCGGGACGGAACACTGGCTGGAAACCGCCGAACGGATCGAGGAAGTCATGGCCGAGCGGTACGGCCAGCGCGGGATCTGGCCGAACGTGGATTTCTTCTCCGGCGTGGTCATGGCGTCGATGGGCATCGAAATCTCGATGTTTACGCCGATCTTCGCCGTCGGCCGCAGCGCCGGGTGGACGGCCCATGCATTGGAACAGTGGACCGACAACCGGATCTTCCGGCCGCGCTTCATCTACACCGGCCCGGAAGACGCGCCGTACATCCCCATCCGGGAACGCACATAGGCGCCGGTCCCCGACGCCTTCCGCCATCGATCCGCCGTTCCGCAGGCCGCCGGCCCATTCCTCCCGCCCTTTCCCTTCCGGGTGACACGGCCGGTGAGGATCACACCGTGAAGTACTCGATCATCTACGCCGATCCGCCCTGGGACCACGCCAGCTGGAAGAACGGCACCCGCCGTCCGTCGCTGCACTATCCCGTCATGAGCCTGGAAGAGATCAAGCGCCTGCCGGTCCGGGAGATATCCGCCGCGGATTGCTGGCTGTTCCTATGGGCCACCTATCCGCACCTGCCGGAAGCGCTGGAGGTGATCTCGGCCTGGGATTTCGTATACAAAACCGTGGCCTTTACCTGGGTGAAGCGCAATAAGAAGAAGCCCACCTGGTTCTGGGGTTGCGGTTCCTATACGCGCGCCAACGCCGAAATCTGCCTGCTGGCCAAAAAAGGGAACGTCCAACGGGTGTCGGCCAGAGTCCATTCCATCGTCGACAGCCCGATATCCGAACACAGCGCAAAACCCGAGGAAGTCCGGCGGCGGATCGTGGAACTGTGCGGCGATTTGCCGCGGATCGAGCTGTTCGCCCGCCGCCGGGTCGACGGTTGGGCCGCTTTCGGCGACGAGGTGGAGGGCAGCATCACCCTGCCGGCGTCCGGCCAGACTTCCGCGGCGGCCGCCAAACCCCGCCGCCGCCGCTGACCGCACCGCGCCCCTATCTCCGGAACCCGCGGCGTTCCCGTGGCGGAAAACCGGAATTCCCGGTATCATGGAAAAATCTTCATAGGAGACGGAGCATGCACAAGGACGATCTCGAACAGACCCTGGTCCTGATCAAACCGGATGCCTTGAAGAACTCCCTGACCGGGTACATCCTCTCCCAGCTTTCGGAATTCCACACCGGATTGCATTTCGCCGGCGCCAAGATCGTGCACGTCAGCCACATGCTGGCCGACGAACACTACGCCGAACACCGCGGCAAGGTGTTCTTTCCCGGGTTGATCGATTTCCTCATGGGGAGGATCCACTACCCGGGGGAACCCTGGAAGCGGCGGGTGATCGCGCTGGTGTATCAGGGGGCGGGCTCGATTCAGAAGATGCGCAATATCGTCGGCCCGACCAACCCCCACGAAGCCCGCGTGAAACAGCCCGGCTGCATCCGGTCGCTGGGCACACTGGTCCCGATCACGGACGCCGACGGGAACGTCATCGGCCAGCGGATGGAGAACCTCATCCACGCTTCGGCCAACCCCGATGACGCCGAGCGGGAAGTGAAGCTTTGGTTCGAGCCTGCGGACATCCCCCCGTTCCTGCACGCCTATCCGGCCGACACATGCCGGGAGTTCTATTACTACCGCGAGGGACAGCTTTCCCAGGAATCCCAGCCGGGGAGCGTCTGTCTGATCGCGCCCGGCAACCTGGTGTGGGCATCCGACGCGGAAGTGCTGCAGGCGGTGATCCGGGGGAAAAAGCCGGCCTACGCGCTGGAAACGGTGGTGGCGAAATATCTGATCAACGAGACCAAGGAAATGGAATAAGCCGCGGGAAGAACCGTCGCAGGATTATCGAAAACAAAAAAGGAGAAGGCCCAGGCCTTCTCCTTTTTCCATTTTGCGTATTTTGCTTATCGGCGTCTTGTCGTCTTGCGGCCGGTTCGCGCCGTCCGCGTTTTCCTGGCCGGCGCGGTTTTTCGGACCGCCGCGACGGGCGCCGCCGCCGGCTGTTCTTTCACCTGGCGGTTGCTTTGTGCGATCGCCCAGATGGTGGCGGCCAACAGCGCCACGACCACGGCCAGGACGATGAAATTCACACCGTCTTTTTCCGTATACAGCTGGTATTTAACGATGATCGGAGCGGCCAGCAGGCTGACCAGGTTGGCGACCTTGATCATCGGGTTGAGCGCCGGGCCGGCGGTGTCCTTGAGCGGATCGCCGACGGTGTCGCCCACGACGGCGGCCTTATGGCGTTCGGAACCCTTGCCGGTGTTGGCCTTCAAGTCGCGGGGTTCGTCCTCGATCGATTTCTTGGCGTTATCCCAGGCTCCACCCGCATTCGACTGAAACACGGCCAGGAGCTGTCCGGAGAGGATGATGCCGGCCAGGAATCCGCCCAGGGCTTCGACCTGGAGCACCAGCCCGATGATGAGCGGCATCAGGACGGCGATCGTCGCCAGCGGGATCAGTTCCTTCTGGGCCGAGGCGGTGGAGATGCTCACCACCCGGGCGTAATCCGGCTCCACCTTCCCGGTCATGATGCCGGGGATCTTGAACTGGCGGCGGACTTCCTCGACGATCTGGGCCGCCGCGCGGCTGACGGCGCGGATGGAGAAGGAGGAGAACAACCAGGGCAGAGCTCCGCCGAGCAGCAAGCCGATGAACACCTTGGTGTCGGAGACGCGGATGGCATCCATCACCGTCTGGCCCAGCTGGGCCTGCACCCGCCCGACATCGGTAATGTACGAGCCGAACAAGCTGACCGCGGCGATAACCGCCGAGGCGATGGCGACGCCCTTGGTGATGGCCTTGGTGGTGTTGCCGACCGCATCGAGGTCGGCCATGATCTGGCGGGCCTTAAGGGTTTCCTTGTCCTTCATGTTGTGCCAGGCCATCTCGCCGATCCCACCGGCGTTGTCGGAGATCGGACCGTAGGAGTCCATCGCCACGTTATTGCCGGTGTGGGAGAGCATGCCGATGCCGATCATCGACACGGCGTACAGCACATAGGTCGCATTACCCTCGCCGCTGTAGAGCAGGAGCCCGATCATGAAAGCGACCGCAATCACGAACAGGGCCCAGACACTGGATTCCATGCCGACCGACAGGCCGGAGAGGATGGTGGTGGCGGCCCCGGTGTTGGTGGCTTTCTTGATCTCCTGGACCGGCGGCTTCTTGGTGGAGGTGAAGTAGGAGGTCAGCGGATTGAACGCCACCGCCAGGCCGACGCCGACCGCGGTGAGGACGGCCAGACGGATATCGTCCGCGTACAGCGCGGCCAGGAAGAAGGAAATCGTCACCGTGAAGACGCTCGAGACCTCGTACGAGCGGAACATCGCTTCTTCGGCGTCGTGGGCGCGCAGGAATTTAACCGGGAAATTCTCCCAGATCGGCACGGTGAAAGTTCCCAGGATGGAACTGATCACGCCCACCGCGCGGATCACCAACGGGTAGACAATCCACTTCAGATCGCCGCCGGTGAGAGCCACCAGGGCCAACCCGAGGATCAAGCCGGAAACGATCGTGGTTTCGTAGCTTTCGAAGATGTCCGCGGCCATGCCGGCGCAATCGCCGACGTTGTCGCCGACCAGATCGGCGATCACCGCCGCGTTGCGCGGGTCGTCCTCGGGGATGTCTTTTTCGACCTTGCCCACCAGGTCCGCGCCCACGTCGGCGGCTTTGGTGTAGATGCCGCCGCCGACCCGCATGAACAGGGCCAGCAGCGTGCCGCCGAAGCCGAAGCCCAGCAGCGCATCGGGCGCGGCGCGGCCGAAGACGATGAAGATCACCGTTCCGCCCAGCAGCCCCAGGCCGTCGGTGAGCATGCCGGTGAATGTCCCGGCGTAGTAGGCGATCGTGAGCGCCTCGTTGAATCCGCGCCGGGAGGCGGAGGCCACACGGATGTTGGCCTGGACGGCCATCCGCATGCCCCATTGTCCGACGATCAGCGAGAAGCCGGCGCCGAGGATGAAGGCGATCGTGCGTCCGACGGCTACGACCAGGATGATTCCCTGCTCGCCCAAGGAGGCAAATTCGTTCATCGCCTCTGCACTGGGTTCGACGACGTACACGCTGAAGAACATGACCACCGTCAGGACGGCGATCAGCGGCAGGATGGTCCGCAGTTGCCGCCCAAGGTAGGCGTCCGCGCCCTTGCGAATGGCGGTCCAGACTTCCTGCATTTTTGCGGTGCCCTTGTCCTTCTTCAGCACCGTGCTGCGCAGCCAGGCGGCGTACCCCAGGCTGATGAACGCAGCCGCCAGCACACAGAGGATGAAAATCTGTTCCACATCGTTCAAACCGTGCCGAGAAAACATGCCGAATATATCCATGCGCTCCTCCATGGGGAGTGATTTCGGTTCCGTACAGACATGAGAAGCCGCGCATACTGCGCGGCAGGGGATCGATTGGAGACCGAATCGTGACGAAGGCCTCTTGGGCCTAAAGCGAAGGCATTTTAGTGTGGCCTTTCCACCTTGTCAAGCAGACCGTCCGCCGGGGCCGGGAGCGGCGGATCCAGCTAAACGTTTGATGAGAAGACGGTCCGATTCCTTGATTTGGTGCAAAAAGCAAGTATAAATAGACAGAAGAACCCCCGGTCACCGCCTTCGGGCGCATCTTTCTTTCTATATCGAGGACAGGATGATCCAAGTCACCAACCTGACCAAATGGTACGGCCTGCGTAAGGCCATCGAAGGGCTGAATTTTCACGCCAAGAAGGGCGAAATCGTGGGCTTTCTGGGGCCGAACGGCGCCGGAAAGACCACCACGATGCGGATCCTGACCGCCTACATGCCGCCCAGCGAAGGGCGGGCCATCGTGGCGGGGTACGACGTCGTCGAGGAATCCCTCGAGGTGCGCCGCCGGGTCGGCTATCTGCCGGAGACGGTGCCGCTCTACAAGGACATGACCGTCCTGGACTATCTCGATTTCATGGCGGCCATGCGCCGCCTGCCCAACGCCGACCAATGCGTCGACGAGGCCATCCAGCGCGTCAACCTGGAGGACCGGGTCGAATCGTACATCGGTAACCTCTCCAAAGGTATGAAGCAGCGGGTCGGGCTGGCCCAGGCCGTGCTCCACAAGCCGGAAGTGCTGATCCTCGACGAGCCGACCATCGGGCTGGATCCGGCGCAGGTGGTGGAGATCCGCAATTTCATCCGCGAACTGGGGGCCGACCACACCGTCCTGCTCTCCACCCACATCCTCTCCGAAGCCCAGCAGATCTGCAACCGGGTGCTGATCATCAACCGGGGACACATCGTCGCCGAGGACCGCCCGGAGAACCTGCAAGCCCGGCTGGCGGGCGCCGAGCGGATCACCCTGGAACTGGCCGGCGACACCGAAGGCGCCGAAAACACCATCGCCGGGGTGAAGGGCGTGCTGACCGTCGAGCCGATGGGCAACGGCGTGTTCGAGGTGGAAATCACCCCCGGGAAGGAAATCCGCCCGGCCATCGTCCGGTCGCTCACCCGGGCCGGACAGGACGTCGTCGAGGTGCGCAGCCAGGGAGTGGACCTGGAACAGATCTTCCTGGAACTGACCCGATCCGACAAAAAATCCAAGGGCAAGCGATCGGCCCGGAAGCAAAAGGAGTAGATGACCATGCGCAATATCTGGATCATCGCATGGAAGGAATTCAAGCGGTATTTCAGTTCCCCCATCGCTTACGCCCTGGCGGCGGTGCTGTTCATGTTCCTGGGGGTTGTCTTTTCGGCCAACCTGTCGCAGACCGTGAGCAACACCTACTCCGCCCAAACCATGGAGGGCACGGCGGTGCTGGGCGCGATGCTGACCATTCTCCTGTTCGCCACACCCGCCGTCACCATGGGGCTGCTGGCGGAAGAGAACAGCCAGGGCACGCTGGAACTCCTGCTGACGGCGCCGGTCAGCGATTCGGAACTCGTCATCGGCAAATGGCTGGGATCCTTGCTGTTTTCCACGGTCATCCTGGCTCTGACGTGGGTCTATCCCATCTTCCTGCAGGCCTTCACCAAGCCGAGCGGTATCGACCAGGGTCCATTGGTCAGTTCCTACATCATCCTGTTCCTGCTGGAGGGGGCATTACTGGCGATCGGCGTAGGCATCTCCTCCCTGTTCTCCAACGTCACGGCGGCTTTCTTCGCCTCGCTGGTGATCGGCCTCGGCCTATGGGTCTCGGGCCTGGTCACCAGCATGCTAGCCTACTCGGGCAGCATGGGCGGCACGTCGTGGCTGGGAACCCTCCTGCAATACGTCGATTTCACATCCCACTTCTACAACACCGCGTTCATCGGCGTGCTGGATCTGAAGGATATCGTCTATTACATCAGCGTCATCGTACTTATGCTGTTCTTCGCCACGCGGGTGATCGAATCCAAGCGCTGGCGGTAAAACCGGAGGAAATGGTCCCATGTCGTTCCAGAAGATGAAGGACAACGTTCAAGATATCCACTGGGCGTCGATCGCGCCCTACCTGCTGGCCGCCGGGATCGTCGGGCTGTTCGTCGCGTTGATCGCCTACCTGATCCGCGGAAGCGCCGACGCGTACACTTACATACCGCTCCTGGTGGGCGTGGTGGGCATCCTGCTGTTCGCCTTCCTCGACCCCGACCGGATCCAATCCTGGGCCGGCAGCCGGCAGGCCCGCTACGGCACCACCCTGGCCATCACCAGCCTGGCACTGGTGGGGATCGTCGTGGTCGTCAACTACATCCTCTACCAGGCGTCGATGCAGACCAACCTGTCGGTCGACATCACCGAAGACAAGGCCAACACCCTCTCGGACGAGACGATCCGGACCATGCACGTCCTCGAATATCCGATCGAGGGACGGGCGTATTACGGTCCGCAGAACACCAACTGGGACGCCGTCCAGACTCTGTTGGACAAGTACATCGCCGAATCCCAAGGCCTGATGACCTACGAGAAAATCGATCCGGACGCTGAACCCCTGATGGCCAAGGCGGACGGCGTTTCCCGCGACGGCACGCTGGTGCTGGCGATGGGCACCCAGAAGCAACTGGTGACCAACGCCACCTCGGAGACCGAGGTGACCACCGCGATCCTCAAGCTGATGAACCCCGGCGAGCACAAAATCTACTTCCTCACCGGGCACGGCGAGGCGTCGATCGACGGCGTCCAAACCACCGACATCAGCACGCTGGTGGGAACACTGCGGAGCAAGAACTACACGGTGGAATCGCTGAACCTGACCCAGGATGCGGAAATCCCCGACGACGCCCAGGCGCTGATCGTCGCCGGCCCGGAAACCTCCCTGATGGATTTCGAGGTCACAGCGATCAAGGACTACCTGGAAAACGGCGGCGGACTGATCCTGCTGCAAAATCCCTACGCCGCCAACGATATGGATCCGGAGAAGGATCTGCTGGCCGCCTACCTGAAGTCGGACTGGGGCATTACGCTGCGCAACGACATCATCATCCACCTGCAGAACCGCTACCTGCTCAATCCGTTCGCTTCAGAGTATGAACCCGGAAGCCCGATCACGGAACGGGTTCTGGGCAACATGTATTCGATCTTCCCGACGGCGATGAGCATCGAACTGGAAGCCGTCGAAAGCAATGTCAACCTGGTCCAGACCCCCTTCGTGATCATCGACGCTCCCAACGACCAGGTTTGGGGCGAAACCGACATCGAATCCGTCGGCCTGATTTCCATCCTTTCGGAAAGCCGGAACGCCACGATCGACAAGGAAACGGACAATGTATCGCCGCTCAACGTCGCGGTATCGGTGGAAGATCCGGTCACCTCGGCGCGCGTGGTCGTCTTCGGAGACGAGGACTTCGCCGAAAACCAAATCGTCAACCAGGGCGCGGGCGCCAACAGCGACCTGATCGCGAATTCCGTCGACTGGGTCAGCCAACAGGAAAACCTGATCAACCTGACCCCCAAGGACGTCACCTACCGCTACTTGAACCTGCCGCAGGAAGCCTGGGTGATGAATGCGATCATGCTGACGTCCGTCTGCCTGTTGCCCGGCAGTTTCCTGCTGCTGTACGGGATCGTTTGGTACAATCGCCGGAAGCATCGCTGATATCCTCCGGCCCGGAGCAATTCATTCCCTTGATAAAACGAAGAGAAACCCATGGATAGAAGAATCATGTACGGTTTGTTGGTTGCGCTGGCCATCCTTGTCGCCCTGGCGGCGCTGCTGGACGCCAACATCCTGGAAACGGCGACACCCGAACTGGGATCCGTCACCCCCACCCTCGAACCGCTGTGGACCGTGGACGCCCTCAGCATCAACCTGATCCGGATCGAAGACCTCGAACAGGGAACACACGTGGAGGTCCAGAAGAATCTGCAAGGGACCTGGTTGGTGATGGACCTGCCGGCGGTGGAAGCCATAACGACCACGATGGAGACGGCGGTCACCAATTTGTCCAAACTGGTCATCAACCGCGATTACGGCGAGGACAAGGATCCCGAGGAGTTCGGCTTGGGGGAAAATCAGTATTTCTTGCTGACGGTGAAGACCTCCGACGGCAAGACGTTCGAGCTGGAAATCGGCGCCCTCAATCCGACCGGCAGCGGGTACTACGTGCGGCTGCGGGATAAGCCGGAACGGATCTACGGCGTCAAGAGCACCACCCTGTCAGGGATCATCGGCTGGCTGACGAACAAGCCGATACCGCCGACGATCACCCCGACCTTCACCATTACGCCGACGTTCACCCTCACCCCGACCGAGACGGCCACGCCGACGGAAACCCCGACGGCCGCGCCCACGGAAACGGTGACGGAGACGCCGGCTCCCGGAACGGAGACCGCAGCGGAAACGCCCGGAACGCCTGTTCCGGCCGAGACGCCGACCCCGACAACATAAGCGCATTCCTCCCGCAGTACTACTTCCGCCAGTCCATCTCATGGAAGTCCCGGGAGATGGACTGGCGGTTTTTTCCGTGAAAAACGAATAGGCGGGAAACATCGCCTGCCTATTGCATCGCCCTATTTTCCGATGTATGCTGGTGGAGTATGGCTGCCAAAGGAAAACGCGCGGCAAAGCCGCGATCTACCGCCAAAACCGCAAAAACCAAAGAACGCCCATCGCCTCCCCGAAACCGCCCGGTGAAAACCGGGACCGGCAAAGAGTCCCCGATGCGGAAGGCCTTGGCGCGCCGCAAGGCCGCATCGTTGCTGGGAAAGCGACGGCCGAACGCCTTCGCAGCGCGGGCGGGCGGCAAAAACTCCCCCCTGCTTCCCCCGTCCGTCGCGCCGATTGAAGACCTCACCCCCATCGACGAGGACCATCCGTCGATCGGCGTGCTGGTCGAACAGGGGCGGGAAAAGGGATTCGTCACGATCGACGACATCCTGCGCTACTTCCCGGAAGCCGAACGCGACATCGACCAACTGGAAGAGGCATACGCCTCCCTGCTTTCGGCGGGCGTGGAGATCTTCGATACCAGCGAATCCGCCGAACCGGAACCCGGCGACGAGGAGCTGGCCGAAGTGGAAGAGGAGATCCCGCTCTCGGGCGAACTCCTCGAAGACGACACCTACCTGTCGGCGATCGACGCCGACGACACGATCGGCCTGTACCTGAAGGAAGTGGGCCGCGTCCCCCTGCTGACGGCCCCGGAAGAGGTGACCCTGGCCAAACGGATCGAACGGGGAAAGCTGGCCCGCGAGTCGCTGGCCCGCGGCGTGGCGGAAATCCGCCGCCGGGCGTTCCTGCAGTCGGGGATCGAGGACGGCTGGTCCGCCCGCGAACACCTGATCACCGCCAACTCGCGGCTGGTCATCAGCGTCGCCAAGAAATACATGGGGCGCGGCGTTCCGTTCCTGGATCTGATCCAGGAAGGGAACATCGGCCTGATCCGGGCCGCCAAGAAGTTCGACTACCGGCGCGGCCACAAATTCAGCACCTACGCCACCTGGTGGATCCGCCAAGCCGTGACGCGGGCCATCGCCGACCAGGGACGCACCATCCGCGTTCCGGTGCACATGGGCGATCAGATCAACAAATTGCTGCGGGTCTCGCACCAGCTGACTCAGGAACTCGGCCGCGACCCCAGCCCGGACGAACTGGGGGAGGCGCTCGGCGTCACCTCGAAAAAAGTGGAAAACATGATCCAGGTGGCCCGCCGGCCGCTCTCGCTGGAAACCCCGACCGATGAAGAAGAAGATTCGGTCCTCGGGGATTTTATCGAAGACGAGGAGAGCCCCGCCCCGGCCGAGGCGGCAACCCGCAATTTGCTGCGCGAACAACTGGAGGAAGTGCTCAGCACCCTGCCGCCCCGCGAAGTACGCATCCTGCAACTGCGGTACGGACTGCTGGACGGGCAATCCTACACATTGGAAGAAGTCGGCCGGAAGATGGGCGTCACCCGGGAACGGGTGCGGCAGATCGAAGCCCAGGCGCTGAGCCGGCTGCGCCATCCCAGCCACCGCCGGAAACTGCGGGATTACATCAGCGAATAAACCTTCGCCCCGGCCAACCCCGGGGCGATCTACTTTTTAGGACAGGATGTACAGGATTTCTCAGGATTGACAGGTTTTTTTTATCATAAAGAAATCCTGTCAATCTTTGTAAAATCTTGTCAATCCTGTCTATCTCTTTCTAATTTTGTCAACGAGAGCGCCGATGGCGGCCGCGGAAAGCGCTGCGCCGGCCGGGATCAACGGCAGGTAGTACCGCTGCCACAGGATCGGAACGCCCGCGACAATTCCGAAGAAAACGGACAGCAACCAGACCATCGCGATCCATTCGGGGGGATCCGCCTTGCGCCTTAATGCGCGGACAGCCGCCCAGATCAAACCCGCGAAGGCCAGGACGGTCGTTAACAATCCCCCCGCCCAACTCGCCGTCAGGGTGTGGAGGGGCTGCGCCATGTAGGCGTTTTCCGACGCAGCCGTAGAGGCGGCGTATTTCGGGATATCCCAGAAGGCCGGAGGGGCAACGAACCATTCGTAGTACGGAGCCAGCAATCGGTGGACCGGGGAATCCAACACCGCCATCCACGATGCGGCGCGCAGGGCATCCACCTGCTCGGCCATCAATCGCTGCCGTTCGGCCACGACCGCCGAGAGGGTTCCCAAGGGATCGCACCAATACACCGGATTTGCCGCCAGGAATAAAACGCAGAACGCCAGGATCATCACAGCGTTCCGGGCGATTCCGCGCCAAAGCGTTTTACCACGATTGGACGGAGCATCGACGCAGAACATCGCCGCCGCAGCGACGGGCGCCATGAGCAGGCCGGAATGTTTGGCGGATACGGCGATAGCCAGCGCCGCGCCAGCCAAGAGAGGACGGCCCAACCCGCGCAAGAAAGAGCCGGCCCGCCGCCGTGGTTCCAGCAATACGGCGACGACGAGGATCATCCCGAACAACAACCCGGATTCGCTCATCGCCCGCCGCGCATGCAGCAGGACCTGGGAGTTCAAGCCGATCAGGGCGGCCGCGGCAACGGCTCCCGTCCACCCGCCCAGTCGAAATCCGATCCGCGCCATCAGCAGAACCGAGAGGAACAGGAGCAGAGCCTCCGGGATCCGCGCGTGGAAAAGCAATTCCTGCGACGGCACAGCGCCGAGGGCGAGGTTCTGTTCCCAATCCAGGCGCCAATTCCAATTGGCCTCGGTGGCAGAGCTGCCGGCGAGCCGGCGGGCCCATCCGATGGCGTACCGGGTCAGCGGGCAATCCCGCTCGCGTTCCACCTGCAGCGGATCGGATCCCCCATCCGCGTGCCAACACACCGCCAACGGACCCTGTTCGAGTATCCTGTCGAGGTCCCGGCTCATAAAAATATAGGTTGCTTCATCCGGATGGAATGGAACAGCCGGAAGGGTGGCCAGCAGAAAGCCCAGATACAGGAGCGCCGGCGCGGCGCATGCCAGGATGAGCGCCGCGCGTCCGCTACGCGTCTCCCTGAAGGAGCGGTTCACGGCGGTCCTTTCCGGCAATACACCAGCATTGCCCGGCTTCCATACAACTGGATGGGATATTCTCCGCACAATCGATAAGCATCCGCAAACCGCGGATCCATCAGCAAGCCATTCCTGCCGTACACGTCCAGAAAAACCAACCAATCCGGTTGGGAGGAGAAAACCAGTTCCGGCGGTATGGCGTAGATGGTCGCGTACATGGAGGCCGGCAGGGGAAAATACGGAACGGCTTCCGGCGAATTCAATCCCACCGTATCCAGGATCGGCACATCAAGCCAATACCCCAGCACGCCGACATCGCCTGCGGCAACGGTGGATCCGGGCGCAAGGCGGCTTCCGATATCCTCCGCCACCCGGCGATAGAGCAGTTCCAATTCGATATAGGCCATCCCGGGCGCCGGCCGGTTCGGGCCGTGGTCCGGGGTGAGGGTCCAATCCCGGAGCGACAGCAATGCAGCGCCGGCCGCCAGGGCTCCGAAGAGGATCCGCCGTATGCGGGGCGGAGATTTTGGCCGGGGTTCCGGCTGCCCCAACAGCGCTTCCATCCCCAGGAAGATCGTCAGTTGGAGAAACGGCAAGGGAGGCGCCAGGTACCATCGGAAGATCAACGGATTAGCCGCCGAGAACGCCGCGAAGTACGCCCACGGGAACGCCAAACCCGCCGCCGCCCCGGATCCCGGCCGCATCTTTATTGCGGATACAATCCCCGCCAGCGAGAGGAACAGGTAGAGCGGCGCCGTGATGATCAGTATGCCGGTTCCAAAGGTCAGGTGCTCGAAGAACGGCGTGCCGAAATGCTGGATCAGGCGGATAAGCGCCGAACCCGCATCCAAACGATAGGCGACCGATTTGGCCAGCAGGGAATGCGGGAGCAAGGCGCCGTAATAGAAAGCGGCGAAGACCGACCAGCCGGCCAGAAGCGCTAGCAGCGGCAGGGAATGGATGAATACCCTGCGGATCCCGGCGGTCCATCCCTGCCGGCGGATAAACGTGACAAGGCATTCCGTCCACAAGAGGGCGATCAGGATGAGAGCATCCGGCCGGGTGAGGAACGCCAGACCGGCCAAAAGGCTCATCGCGGTGAATTTCTCCTCCAAGCGGCAGTACAATACGGAGAGCAGCAGCAGAACATATACGCTGGTTTCCAATCCCCCAACGGCGAAGGTCACGCTCATCGGGGAAACGGCCCATGCCAAAGCCGCCGCACATCCGGCGGCGGGCCGGCGCAGCGATGAACCGACGGCAATCAGCAGCAGGCACGAAAGCGCATCCGCCAGGGCATTGACGCCGAGGGCGATTTCGGGGAAGGGAGCCCCGCTTCCGCCCAGCGGCAAAGCGACCGCCGATATCAGGCCCATGTACAACGGCGTCGTCGTGCCCAATACGGGCCGGCCGGGATTGAACACCGGGCCGTTCCCCTCCAGCAGGTTGCGCGCATACCGGTACGTAATGTAGGCGTCGTCGATCGTCCGCGGGCCGGGAAGGATGCGCAAGCCGAAGGCCAGCGCGGCCAGGAGCAGACCCAGGAGGATTTTCGTGCGACGTGACATAGGGACGATTATACGGGAAACCGCCGTCCGCTACGGTGTGCTGGGGTCGGCGTTGTGCGTCAGCATCGGCGGAAAAGCCGCTCTCCTGGCGGCGAATGCCGTACCGTTCAACGCCGATGAGGCGGTCGTTGCGCTGATGGCCCGCCATATCCTGGCGGGGGAGCGCCCGTTGTTCTTTTACGGACAGGCCTATATGGGCAGTTTGGATGCGGCGCTGGCGGCGGCCGGGTTCTCGCTGTTTGGTCCGCACGTCTGGGTGGTGCGTGCGGTGCAAATGCTGCTGTTCGCCGGCACGATGATCCTGTGGCATCGATTCTGCGCCACGGCCTTCGATTCAGCCGCCGTTGCGAACATCGCGGTATGGCTGCTGGCGATCCCGCCCGTTTTCCTGACTCTCTACACAACCAGCACGCTGGGCGGTTATGGGGAGGCGCTGTTTTTCGGAAGCCTA
>JBJYXS010000085.1:0-8780 GCA_046260075.1 Anaerolineales bacterium
CGGAAGGACTATAAAAAATACCATGCCGAGTGAACGGGCGCCGTCGGTCCATTCCTTCTGGGCGGGTGTGCGGGCCGAATTCCCGCTGCTCCTGGGTGTGTTCCCGTTCGGCCTGATCTACGGCGCGTTGGCTCTGGGATCCGGACTCTCGCCGGCCGAGGCGCAGATGATGTCGTCGATCGTTTTCGCCGGATCGTCCCAATTCGTCGCGGCGCAGATGATCCGCGACGCCGCCCCGGGGATCATGATCGTTCTGTCGATCGCCGTCGTCAATCTGCGTCACATGCTCTACAGCGCGTCCGTCGCGCCGTTCCTCGAACGGCTGCCGGCCCGCTGGAAGGCCCTGCTGGCTTACTTGTTGACCGATGAGGCCTACGCCGTATCGATAGCCCATTTCGAGCGGGAGGGCGCCGCCCCGGCCGGACACTGGTTCCTGCTCGGGGCCGGCCTGGTGCTGTGGACGACCTGGCAGGTCAGCAGCGCGCTGGGCATCTTTCTGGGAGCCGCCCTTCCTTCCTCGTGGCCGGTCGATTTTGCGGTCCCGGTGACCTTCATCGCCACGATCGTCCCGGCGCTGAAGGACAAGCCGGCGCTGGCCGCGGCGCTCTCGGCGGCGGTAACCGCTCTGCTGGCCGACGGCCTTCCGTACAAACTCGGCCTGATCCTGGCGGCCATGGTCGGGATCGCCGTCGGAGCGGTCCTGGAGCGGCGCCGATGAACGTCTGGGCGGTGATGATCCTGGGCGGGCTGTTGACCTACGGGATCCGGCTCTCTTTCATCTTCCTGTTGGGCAGACTCTCCATTCCGGTGGCCGGAAAACGGGCGCTGCGGTTCGTCCCGTCGGCGGTGCTTTCGGCAATTATCGCCCCGGCGCTCCTTCTGCCGGAGGGACGGCTGGATCTGACCCCGGGAAATTTCCGTTTGCTGGCGGGAGCGGTGGCGATCCTCGTCGCCTGGCGGACGAAGAACGCCCTGCTGACGATCGCGGCGGGTATGGGCGCGCTGCTGGTTCTCACCTGGACCGCCGGCGGGCTGTGATACCATCCGCGGCGCTCACGGAGGAATAATGAAGACCATCGGATTGATCGGCGGAATGAGCTGGGAATCCACGCTCGAGTATTACCGGATCCTGAACGAGGGCGTAAAGGAGAGATTGGGCGGACTGCACTCGTCCAAATGCATCCTGTTCTCGGTGGATTTCGCGGAGGTTGAGGAGGAACTGCGCCGGGGAGATTGGAACGGCCTGACCGCGAGGTTGGGGGACGCGGCGCAGAGCCTGGAACGCGCCGGAGCGGAATGCGTCGTGGTGTGCACCAACACCATGCACAAGCTGGCCGGTGAGATCCAGGCCGTCGTGCGGATCCCATTCCTGCACATTGCGGACGCCGCCGGGGAGGCGGTCCGGGCGGCCGGGATGCGGACCGTCGGGCTGTTGGGAACCCGCGCCACAATGGACGAGGATTTTATTTCCCGGCCCTTGCAGGAAAAATTCGGCCTGCAGGTCCTGCTCCCGGACGACGCCGACCGGACCGTTGTGGATGAGGTGATTTTCGGGGAATTGTGCCTGGGGATCATCCGGCCGGAGTCGCGCAAGCGGTTCGTCGAGATCATCGAAGGGCTGGCCCGGCGGGGGGCGGAGGGCGTGATCCTGGGCTGCACGGAAATCGAATTGCTGGTCCGGCCGGAGGATTCCGCCGTCGCGCTCTTTCCGACCACCCGGATCCATGCCATGGCGGCGGTGGATTTCGCGCTTGGGGAAGGCGCCGGCTCCGGTTCCTGATCCCGCCCGAGACGATCCCGTTTCCCGTGCTTTGCTGTGCAAGAACCGTCGGCGTTTCCGGCCGGGTTTTGCCGAAGGAATAGCCGTCGGCCTGTTTTTCTGCCGGCCGGAGTCACACCGCGGCTTCGGAATCCGGGAGAATATGAAATGAAGGATAAAAAACGGAAGACTGCACCGCGGACGCGTCCCGCCGTCCTGGACCTGAACCGGATCCGCCGGCTGCAGGAAAAGCCCCCCGTCTTCGAATCCGGCGAACCCCGCTTTTGGGATGATGCGCACATTTCCAAATCCATGCTGGCCTGCCACCTGGATCCCGAAACGGAGGCCGCCAGCCGTCCGATGGAGATCATCGAACGGTCGGTGGACTGGATCACGGCGCAATTGGGCTTGATGGAGGGGGACGAGGTTCTCGACCTGGGGTGCGGCCCGGGGTTGTATGCCGTCCGCTTCGCCGGCCGGGGATTGCGGGTCACCGGCGTGGATATTTCACGCCGGTCGATCGCTTACGCCCGCAAGGCCGCGAAAGAAAACCGCCTCGACATCGCCTATCGTTGCGAAAATTATCTGTGTCTGCGTGATGCCGGAGGGTACCGCGCCGCCTTTCTGATCTACGGCGATTATTGCCCGCTATCGCCCGAAAACCGGGCCCGGCTGCTGCAAAACGTGCGCCGCGCACTTCGGCCGGGAGGTTTTTTCGTCCTGGACGTCACCACACCCGAGTTGCGCAAGAAACATCACAACACCAATCACTGGTATGCGGCCGAAAGCGGCTTTTGGAAACCGGGGCCGCATCTCGTGCTGGAGCAGGGGTTCGAATACTCCGAGCATTCCGTTTTCCTCGACCAATACATCGTCGTTGAGTCGGACGGGGCCGTTACGGCCTACCGCAATTGGTTCCGGGATTTCACCCGGGAGGAAATCGTTTCGGAGCTGCAGAACGGGGGCTTCGACATCCAAGGCGTGTGGAACGATCTGTGGGGGACGCCGTATTCCGAAGGCGGGGATTGGATCGGCGTCGTCGCCCGGAAGTCGGAATGAAGGCTGTCCGCCGGCGGGCGTATGTTATAAATACCGGAAACCTCACAGCAGTTTGGACTGAATTCCCGCGTTTGTCTCCGCAACCGTTCACGATGTGGCTTCTGTCCTCCGCCGCCGCCGGGGGCTTGCCAAGGGATGACCCATGATGCCGAATAACCGCTCAATGCGAATCCGCCGCCCGGCTCTGATCGCGGCCGGAGGCTTGCTGGCGTTCGGGTGTTCCGCCGGAGGGATTCTCGGCCCGGCGCCGACCGAAACCCCGACGGAAACGCCGACCGCCACTTCTACACCCACCCACACACCGACGGCGACTTTCACTCCGACGGTGACCGCCACGCGGACCCGCATCCCCACGCGGACCCGGACACCGAGCGAGACTCCCATCGCCGTCTACCGGCCGGGTGAGGTCGCCGATCTCGGCGGCGGGCTGAAGATGGTGTTTTCCGCCGTCACCACCAACCGCGTCCGGATCTTGTTCGATGATACGGCGCACATCGATGAGCGGTGCAGTAGCAGCGGAGCGGTTTGCTTGGTGGTGGAAACCAAGGCCATCTACGGGAATATCTTGATTATGGAGTTGTATGAAGTTCCGGTCCAAGCGATCTCCGGACTGGGTGAGGTTCAGTTGGGAAAGAAGGAACTCAGCACGGGTATATCCCGTCCGAACAGTAAAAACGCCGGATATCAAGTGTGGGCTTTTGTGTTCCAGGAGGATGCCGATTCGTACATCTTCCGGATCTTGGGCGTCGATATCTTCATCGACCACCCCGTGTTTGTGGATACGGTGGAACGGGATATGTTCTGGATGTTCCACTAGGCGGCACGTCGTGCACGGGGGGGGGGTCGGCGGATTCGGACGGAGGCGTATTCCTCAGGCACAATACCGGTATCCCCGTCCGGTCACCGTGAGGATGCGGGCCGGGCGGGAAGGATCGTCCTCCACCTTTTCGCGCAGGCGGTCGTGTGCCGAAACAGTAACCGCTTGGTAACGACTCGGAAACAAAACTCTCAATATAATAGTTGCATTATGTCCCTTGCGGACGGGCGGCGTTCTTCTCGGCGGGTATTCTCTTCAGCCGGGCCGGATCCTTCCGATGCCGGCGGAAGCCGGATGCGCCGCCGCGACGTAAAAGGAAGGGTATATGGCGCCCTTATTCCGTTTTTCGGGAAACGGCCTCGTCGGTTGCATGCTCATTCTGCTTTTCGCCTCCGGGTGCGGCTCGCCATCACGGGCAACGGAGACGGCCAGCCATCCCGCTTCGAGTGAAACCTATCCTGCGACTCCGACGCTTGGCCCGTTGCGGGATACTCCCGGCCGCGCCCCGTCCGATTCGCGGACTCCCGAAGCGACCGCCACGCCGACCGGATATTCCTTCCTGGATATTCCGGACGCCACGCCGGGCCTGATCGGTACGCAAGTCCGTGAGATTACGGAGGAAATTGGGGCCGGGAATGTCGACCGGTTGCGGCGGATCGGCGAGTGGGGAAAGGGCAACATATTGGGGATAGCGTCTTTGGGGGACGGAAAGGCCTACGTGGTAGGGAGCAGGTTGGGAGTCGCTGTGTTTTCTTTTCAAGATCCCCATGCTCCGCCCCTGTGGATTCCGTTCGATCCTCCGGCAATGTATGAGAGCCTCTACACCAGCGAAGATGGAAAGTACCTTTTGCTGCAAACCCCGGATGGAGAGCAAATCCGCGATCTTGCCACCGGACGGGAGGCGGCGGGCGAAACCGACGATGCATGGCGGATCACGACGGCCTTGGTGGATGGTGATTCGTCCGTGGTCTCGCCGGATGGGAAGAAACGCTTTGTATTCTATACCGAGGGCGGCATGGTGATGGATTCCATCCGCGAGATGTACGACAATCTCTCCGGCGAACGGCTCTATCGGTTTTCAGACGGCACCATGTTCGTTCAGTATTGGGATTACAACCGGCGCGAGGGATGCGATTTGGGTTCCTTCAGCATGTGCGGCAATGTATACGACCCATTGCCCATGACTCCCTACCGGGTGGCTTTTTCTCCCGGCGGACAGACTCTAGCGGTTTTATACCGGGCCTGCAGCTTGTGGAGTAGCAACCGGTTCAGTGTCCTGCGCGTGTACCGGACATCGGATGGCGCGTTGTTATCCCAGATCGGCGACGTCAGCCATCCGGTGGAGACCTTTGCATATGTGCCTGATGGGAAATCGATCCTGGCCGCATTTGTGGATGGATCGATGCAGCAATGGGATCTGGCGGAAGACCTTGTCGCCCTGGCCCATTGGTATTTCAACGATGTCGTTATGGATTTTGCCTATACTCCGGACAGCCGGTACATCCTCATCCATCGTCCGGGAAGGCTGGAGATCCGCCGGCGGACGGACGGGTATCTGCGTTCGCGGATCAAGACGGACGTATACGCCGTTTCTCCTGTAGAAAACATCATCGCATTTGCGGACCCCGATCATCACATCATCCTCCTGGATGTGGATTCCATGGAGGTTTTGCTTGCGATCCAGGCGCATGTCGGCCCCATACGGGCGATCGCCTTTTCGCCGGACGGCGGAATGATCGCCTCCTCGAGCGAGGATTGCACCATCCGCGCCTGGGAGGCGGCCTCCGGAAGGTTTCTACATTTCTTTCAGGAGACGATCGTCAATGCATACGGTTTCGACAGCACCGATTCAAGAATATTCGCGGATTACTTGTTGTTCCCTCCGGGAACCGACAGCCTGCTGGGAATCGGCAGCTGGGCTACGGTGGTGAATTGGAACGCTTATTCCGGGGCGGCGAATTATGTGATCGCCTCTGCACCGCTGGAGTACTACCAGGGCATGATGACGCTGAATCCGCATTTTCCGGAGTATTTCGGCATTGATGTCGAGGAAAATCGGCTGTATATCGGTAATCTCGCGTACGATTTATCCTCCGGAGATTCCATCGGGGAATACCAAGCGCCGGATAACATCCCTCCTGACTGCGGCCCGTCCGGCCCCGTTTCCCGGGACGGCGAGCTGATGTTCACGCGGGGGTACGCGGTCCGGGAAGGACAAATCTGCGTATTGAATGCACACACCGGCGGTTTGGTCGCGGTCCTGACGGTCATCCCGCAGGAGTTCGCCGAAATGGTGCGCATCGGTTGGCCCAATCTTTCACCGGACGGCAAGCAGATCCTGGTGGAATCGTACGACGGGGTTCTCCATGTATTTCAGATCGTCGACCGGTAACGTCCGCAGGGGAGAGGGCATCTCGCATTGCTGATCGAAGGCCTATAAGTCCGCGGATTGTTTCTTCTCGATCCAAAGTCGGTTCGTTGGAATCTCAGGCACAATACCGGTATCCCCGTCCGGTCACCGTGAGGATGCGGGCCGGGCGGGAAGGATCGTCCTCCACCTTTTCGCGCAGGCGGCGGACCAGTTGGGCCAGGCTGTCGTCGCGCACGCCGCGTTCGAAAACCTTATCCTCCGGCCACACGGCCAGGATCAGATCGTCCTTGGGGCAGATTTCCCCGGCGTGGGCCTCCAAATACTCCAATAGCAGCAGCTCCTTCGCGGTCAGCCGGTCCTTGTCGACGGTCGGCGGGCGTCCGCCCGTCAGCAGCGGCAGGTCCTCCAGGCCGGAGGCGCGGATCTCCTCCTTCGACGGATCGTCGGCCCAGAATTCCTCCAGGCGCTTCCGGACGGCCGGATGCGCTCCCAGGCTCTCCGCATCCGGTGCGGCACCCGCCGCAACGGCCTCGCAGGCGGCCCGCAGCAGCGAAGGATAGGAGCGCGTGGCGGCGAGCAAGCCATCCACAACGGCCGGCTCGAAGGTTATCCCATGCCGCTGTTCGAAGGCGGAAACCGTACAGCGCGCATCGGGTTCGGCAAGCGGGCCCAGCCGGATCATGTGCGCGTAGCACAATTCCGAGAGTTCGGTGTGCGCCGGCAGCGGGTGCCGGGTGGCAAGGATGTACGTAAGGCGGTATTTCCACGTATCGCGCAGGGCGCGCAAGTTCGCGTTGAGGACGGGGTCGGCGGCCAGTTCCGGCGCGCGGCTGAAGGGCATGCTTACATCCAGCGCCAGGCAGAGGGAACCGTCGCTGCCGTCCAGCCGTCGATGAAGCAGGGCCTCCAGCGCGGGCAGCGGGTCTTTCTCCCCGGCGGCGTTTGCGCCGGCCACCGTTTCCGCTATCAGGCGCAGGAGCGCCCGGGCACTGAGTTCCGCCAATCGGTTGCCGTCGGCGTACCGGATCGGACGGCCGGGCGCAGAGTGCGAAGCCGCCAGGTGCGCCAGCAGGTTGCTCTTTCCGGACCCGCTGAGCCCGAGCAGCGAGACGCATTCGCCGGCGCTGATTGCGGCGAGCATCTCGTTGATTTCCGTTGACCGGTATTCCGAGTGGTGCAAAGCGTCGGCCGCCATGGGTGCGCGAGGTTGCTCCGGAAGATGCAGAAACGGGAAGCGTTGATTGCAGGACCTGCTGTGTGGAATTATACTATCCGCATGAAGACGCGATGGAGGATCGCGCTCGCGGCGATCGGTGTTTTATTGATGTGCTGCTCGTGTGCGGCCTTGGCATATGCCTTCTGGCCGATCGTTTCCATAAGCGAGCAGGTGATGATCTGGTCGAATATGTTCCACATGCCATGAACGCCTTCCGCCGTCCTTCTCCTGTGAAGCGCTTTGCCCGCATCGCTGCGATGCTTGCCGGCGCCGGCGTGCTGCTGTGGACCGCGGGATGCGGCGCCGCGGGGACGGGGGAACCCGGGGTAGCCACGCTGAAGGAGATGACCGCGCCCGTAACCGCCCCCACCGCCGCCCCGGCCGCCGGGCCAACGGAAAAACCTGCCACAAGCATCCCTCTCCCATCCCCCAGCCCGTATCCCACCATCGCCCAAACCCCTTCGGCCACGCCGGAGGAAAAGACGCCCGTACCCACCACGGCCGAGATCCGCGAGGAGCGGATCCTGGAAGTGGAGTGGCCGCCGCGGATGCGGACCGGCGATTCCGACACGCTGCGCCTGACCCTGTTGCCTTCGAGCGAGAATTATGTGGTTTCGGCGGAATTCGAGGAGCACGCTGTGGAGGAGAGCGCGGTGACGGTGGCGCGCCTCGAGGGCTATTCACTGCACGCCGCCGCACGGGTCGACGCCTCCGGGTTCCTGCTCTCGCCCGTCGGCGAACAACTGCGCGATCTTCCTCCTGGGGAGTCCGTCAGCTGGCGCTGGACGCTCACCCCGCGCAGCGCGGGCCGCCAGCGGATCTCCATCGTTTTGCTCTTGCGCTGGACTCCGCTGGACGGACAATCCGGGCCGGTGCGCGAGCGCGAGGTCTACTCGCGTTCGCTGACGGTGGAGGTCACCTCGTTCCTCGGTCTGACCGCCCGCCAGGCGGCCGTCGCCGGCGTGGCGGGATTCGGCCTCGGCGGCGCGTTCAGCCTTCCGCTGGCCGCCTGGCTGCTGCGGCCGAAGGGCCGGCGGATGCGCCGGGCCGTCCCCAACCCGGCATTGAAGATCGAACTTCCCCCGGGCCTGTCGCTGGCCGAATCGGAAGAAACGCTCCTGCGGGCGCTGTTCCGCGCCTACGACCGCATCACGCTCGAGGCCGAGTTCCGTTCCGGTTATTCCGGCGCGCGGACATTCCTCATATTACCGGTGCGCGCCGACGGTCGCAGCGATGCCTATACGATCGCCAAACTCGGAGATGCGGCCGCGATCCGGCGGGAGTATGAGAATTACGGAAATTTCGTAAAGGATACGCTTCCGCCCATCACCGCCCGCATCCAGGAACCGCCGGTCACGGTCTCCGCTTCCGCGCTGCCCGCAGGACGGGAATGCGCCGCCCTGCGGTATACGTTCATCGGCGAACCCGGGAAGAAACCGGTCAGCCTGCGCAGCGCGCTGCTGGAAAATCCGGATCCGGAGCTGCTGCAGCGGTTGTTCGCCACCTTCGGCCCGGGTTGGTGGATGCAGCGCCGCCCGCATACTTTCCGCGCGTCGCA
>JBJYXS010000085.1:8880-12232 GCA_046260075.1 Anaerolineales bacterium
ACCGCCGGCCTGGATTTGTGCGGATTGCCCTCTCCATTGGCCGCGCTGGAAGATCGCTTGGCGGAACGGATCCGGGGCACCCAATCCGTCCTGCACGGGGATCTCAACCTGGAGAACATCCTCGTCGGACCCGGCGGAACCGTATGGCTGATCGATTTCGCCCAGACGCGGGAGGGCCATGCGCTGGCGGATTTCGCGCACTTACAGGTGGAGATCGTCGCCCATGTGATCGCCCCTTCGCTCGGCGACGTCCGGGATTTCGTTAAAATCTTACAGGGGAAGGATCCCGCCCCGCCGGCCTTCCGCCTGCTCGAGGCCCTGGAAGGCATCGCCGGCCGGTGCCTGTTCAATCCATCGCATCCGCGGGAATACCGCCTGGCCCTTTATTTTTCCTCGCTCGGCGCGCTGAAATATGCCAACCTCGATTCCCTCCAACGCAACTTCCTCCTGGTGTACGCGGCGAAATTGAACACGGAACTTTGACGAATCCCGTCATCCTCGAGCGGCTTGCAATTTCGTAATCCCTATAAAAATCCCGTCATCCCCGCAATTAACTTGTCATCCCCGAGTGATCCCCACCACGTCATCCCTGAGTGATTCCCACTCCGTCATCCCCGAGTGATTCCCACTCCGTCATCCCCGAGTGGGTTAATCGGGGATCCAGCGTCTTTCGCATGCATGACAAAAAGACACTGGATCCCCGCTGGAAACACGCGGGGATGACGGGTTTATTTCAGGGATGACGGCTTGGGGAGACACTCGGGGATGACGAACACTGCCATTCCGGCATAACACTCGACAATCGTCAACCGAATATCAATCCGATATCAAGCCTGCTCCTCCCTGCGCGGGTACGGTGAGGATGCCGGATTCCGATGATCCGGCAAGGAGGAGTCGAGATGAACAAGCTCATATGTTGGAAATTGTGTTGGATGGGGATTTGCGGCGCCCTGGCATCCGCCTGCGGATCCGCGCCATTGCCGCAATCGGCGCAAACGCCGCAGCTTGTGGCGGCGTATCCGCAGCCGCCCTCCGCTCTCTCCGCCGCGCAAAGCGATCCGGACGGGCCGGTGGTCCGGGAGTGCGTGTACCTGACCCTTCAGGTGGACTATCCGGAGGGCGCTGCCGATGCGGCTGCCCGGTCGGCGAACCGGTATGGGGGATACGAAAACAACCGTTACGCGTGGTGGTCGGACGCCGGACGGACCGTGGTCCAGGAACTCTATGTTCCGATTTGCCAGGCGGAAAAGCTGCGCGCCGAGCTGATCTCCATGGGAGGATTGACCAGCCAGTCCGTCGTCCGTCACCCGTGGGATGCGTACCCGCCGGGAGAAAGCTGGACGCAGTTTTCCGTCCAATATATCCCTTTTCACGAACCGGTCGTCTATGACGATCCGCAGTGGGAGTTATTCGGCCGGGCCCTTTGCGCACTCGCCGCGCGTGCGATCATCCAGATGGGGCGGCTGGCCGCCGGACTGCTGCTCGCTGCGGCGGTGGCTCTTCCCTGCTTCTTGATGGCGGTGGGCGCCGTAACGACGGTCCGCTGGATCCTGCGGAAGTAGGATTTTGCCGCTGTGATGCGGATGTCAGGCCGCCGTCAGCGCTTTTTCAACGGAACATCAAGCCGGCCCGTCCCCAACGCCGTACGCTGAAAAAAAGGAGGAATCCCATGAACGCCAAACTGAAACTTCTCGCTGTTTTTTCGCTGATACCCGTTCTTGCTGCTTGCGGAGCCGCCGCTTCCACCCCGTCCCTGCCTTCCGGCATCTCCGACCCGAAATCGGAGGGCGAAGTCATGGCACCGCCGGTCCGGGATTCTCAACCGGAGTATCCCCAATCCTACGCCTCCTCGCCGATGCCTGCGTCTACCGCGGTGGGTTCCTACCCGCGGGATACGTCGGCCCCAACGCCGACTCCGTGGCCGACCGAGGAGCGGGCGCCGACCGCCTCGCCGCAGCCGGAAGGCGGCGGGTATCCACCGAACGTGAATCCCTTCGTCGATACCTATGTCGATCATCTCTCCACCTTCGCGCTCGACGTGGATACGGCTTCGTACGCCCGGGCGCGCGATGCGCTGCTGGGGGGCCGGCTGCCCGATCCCTCTTCGGTGCGGGTGGAGGAATTCATCAATTACTTCGATCCGGGATACTCCGCGCCGCCCGACTTGGCCTTCGCCGTCTACGCCGACGGCGCGCCTTCCCCCTTCCATAATGACGGATCCGTGCTGCTGCGCATCGGCGTGCAGGGCTACCGCGTTTCGGACGAGGAGCGCAAGCCGCTGGTGCTCACCTTCGTGATCGACGTCTCCGGTTCGATGGGCTCGGGAAACAAGCTGGAGATGGTCAAGCAGACCCTGGGGCTGCTGGTCGATCAGCTCCGTCCGTCGGACTCGGTGGCGATCGTGGCCTACTCCGATTGGGCCTGGACCGCGCTCAAACCGACCAACGGATACGACCACCGCAGGATCCTCAAGGCCATCAACGGGTTGTACCCGACCTCTTCGACTAATGTGGAAGCCGGCTTGCGGCTGGGGTATGAGCTGGCCTGGTCCTCCTTCCGCCCGGAGGCCGTCAACCGCGTGATCCTGTGCTCCGACGGCGTGGCCAACGTCGGAAACACCAGCGCAGCCGGCATCCTCGAATACGTCCACGGCTACACCGAACGGGGGATCACCCTGACGGCGATCGGCGTGGGGATGGGCGAATACAACGACGTCCTGCTCGAGCAGCTGGCCGACCGCGGCGACGGCAACTATGCCTATGTGGATACGTATGAGGAAGCCCGCCGTGTGATGGTCGACGACCTGGTCTCCACGATGCAGGTGATCGCGCTCGACGCCAAGATCCAGGTGGATTTCAATCCGGACGTGGTGGAGAGTTACCGGCTGATCGGCTACGAGAACCGGGCCGTGGCCGACAGTGATTTCCGCAACGACTCGGTCGACGCCGGTGAGATCGGCGCCGGGCATTCGGCCGTTGCCGTCTACGCCGTCCGCTTCCGGCATGGAGCCGAGGGAAGGATCGCCACCATTCAGTTGCGCTGGGAGGATCCCGAAAGCCACGCCGTGCACGAGATCAACGGCAACATCAACACCTGGGATCTGGCGCCGAGTTTCGAAGCCGCCTCGCCCCATTATCAGCTGGCGGTGGTGGCGGCCCAGTTCGCCGAGATCCTTCGCCGCAGTCCCTGGTCGTCCGCTGGCCAGTTGTGGATGCTGAAGCAGAAGGCGAACCGCTTGACGGAAAGCCTTTCGGAGGATGGGGACGTCCGCGAACTCGCGCAACTGATCGCCAGGGCCGAAGGGATGATGCGATAGGAAGAGGGGGAGTCCGAAAAGGGGGGTATTCCGCCG
>JBJYXS010000086.1:0-6322 GCA_046260075.1 Anaerolineales bacterium
CCCCGCGGATATTGATCGTCGATTCCATCCAAACCGTGTTCCTTCCGGAATTGACTTCGTCCGCCGGTTCGGTGTCACAGGTCCGCGAATGCGCCGCCCGCCTGCAGGGATTGGCGAAATCCTCCGGAATGGCCGTGTTCCTGGTCGGCCACGTGACCAAGGAGGGCGTGTTGGCCGGACCGCGGGTGTTGGAGCACATCGTCGATACCGTGCTGTATCTGGAAGGCGACCGCCATCAGAGCTACCGGCTGCTGCGGGCGGTGAAGAACCGGTTCGGAGCGGTTTCGGAAGTCGGCGTGTTCGAAATGCGCGGCGACGGCTTGGCGGAGGTGCCCAATCCCTCCGAGGCTTTCCTGGCCGAACGCGCGGCGCAATCCCCGGGTTCAGCGGTCACGGTGGTGATGGAAGGAACCCGTCCGCTGCTGGTCGAGCTGCAGGGACTGACCAGCCCCGCCGCATACGGAACCCCGCGGCGCACCCCGAACGGCGTCGACCTGTACCGGCTGTTGCTGGTATCGGCCGTACTCGGCCGCCGGGCCGGAGTGCGGGTTGCAGAGGAGGACATCTTCCTGAACGTGGTGGGAGGACTGCGGATCGACGAACCAGCGGCCGACCTGGCCATGGCGGCGGCGATCGCCTCCTCGAAAAAAGACCGTCCGGTCTGCGCCGATCTGGTGCTGATCGGAGAAGTCGGGTTATCGGGAGAGCTTCGAGCGGTGAGCCAGACGAACGCCCGGCTGCGTGAAGCGGCTGCGCTCGGATTCCGCCGGGCGATCCTGCCGCGCACGGTCCGACCCGGCGAACCACCGCCTAAGGATATCGAGCGGATTACATGCCGTTCCCTGCGCGAGGCGCTTGATGCAGCCCTGGTGAAGGCGTGAAAAGCAACCGGCTGCTGACCCGGATCGCACTGATGGTCTGGGGAATATGCTGCGTACTGCTTTTTTCCGCCCTGTTGGTTTTCTCCGGGTTAGCCGATGCCGTGGCGTCGGCGGTCCTTCCCCTGCCCTCCGTTCCTCCGACCGACACCTTGGAGCCTTCCCTCACCCAAACCTTCACCCGGACGCACACCCCGCTCCCCTCCGGTACGTTCACTCCGAGCCATACTTTCACTCCGTCCATCGCCCCTACCGTTACCCAAACCCCCACCCAAACCGAGATCCCCTTCGCCTCGGGCGCGATGATCATCGGGCACTCTGTGGAGGGGCGGCCGATCGAGGTATTCCGTTTCGGAACGGGGCCGGCGGAGCGGTTGACCGTCCACGGAATCCATGGCGGTTACGAATGGAACACCATCGCGCTGGCCGACCAGCTCATCGCCGAGCTGACCGACCACCCCGAGCGGATTCCCGAACAGAACACACTCTATATCGTGCGCTCGCTGAATCCCGACGGGGATGCCCAGACGCACGGGCCCGAAGGACGCGCCAACGCCAACGGCGTGGACCTGAACCGGAACTGGGACGCCTATTGGCAGGCGCAGTGGGATCTCACCGGCTGTTGGGCGATCACACCCGTCACCGGAGGTCCGTATCCGTTCTCGGAACCCGAAAACGTTGCGCTGCGGGATTTCATCCTCGAACACGACTTCGGAGCGATGATCGTCTACCACAGCGCGGCACTCGGCGTGTTCGCCGCCGGCCGGCCGCTCCATGCGCCCTCCGTCCGGCTGGCCAAAGCGATCGCCGGCGTTTCGCCGTACCGGTATCCTCCGATCGATACCGGTTGCACATATACGGGCGATTTGAGTGATTGGGGAGCTCTGCAAGGCATTGCGTCGGTAGCTCTGGAACTGCTGAATCACACCGATACCGATTTCACCGTCAACCTTCAAGTGCTGGAAATCCTTCTGAATTTCGAGTAACTCCTTCGTCCATCCTTTCCCGTTCCGTCGCGCCGCTGCGGGATCAAGAAGAAGGTGCTTTTTCACGCGATGCGGTTACGGGACAGGGAGCCCGGTTTTTCCCTTCCCGCGGCTTGTCTCCGGACGGGAGTACACAGCGGCCTGTTTTACAAGATGAACGGTATCAACCGGGCAACCCTGCGACGATAGCGGACGTAGTCTTCTCCGAATTCGTCGATCAACCTGCGCTCCTCCCATTCGCTCCCGACCACAATGTACACCGTCGCCGCGATATCGAATGCCAATGTTCCAGTGGTCAATAAGGGAAAACACCACAATGCCAACAATGCGGTGGAAAACAGTGGATGCCGTACGATCCCATAGGCTCCCGAGGTGACCAACCGGGGTTCGGGATCATGGCCGCTCAACTGCCGGATGCCGATGAAGTGCATGGGGTCGGATGTCAGGAAACTGACGCCCAGCAGGACCAACGCCACAAGTTGTATGACCACAAGAACGGCCGCCCAGGGCATCGGAGCGATGAACACTACCGCTCCCGTATTGCCCGCCAATACCATCAAAACCGGAATCAACGTGACGATGGCGGTCGCGTTGAACACCAGACGGTACAGCCGGCCGGCTGCGGATCCGAACCTGCCATGGACGGCCTGTTTCACCATGCGGCTTGCCAGCAGGCTGTGCAGTACGCCGTATCCGAGGGTGGCAAGAACCACCCGTAACACTTCCGCCATGCGATCTCTCCGGAGTGTATTGTATCGCGCCGGCCGACGGCGCCGCGGTTGCATCCGCCCGTCGAATGTCGGATAATCTCAATACATCCCAATGAATCGCCCGGTTTTCCCCCGGCAGGGAGTCGTTCGATGATCCGAAAAACATATCGGAACCTTCTCGCGGACTGGATGGATATCCAGCAGGCCGACACCACGCGGCGCTGGCGCGGGCAGCTGCTGAGTCTCTTCCTGCTCGGCGGCTTTCTGTTCACCCTGTTCCTGTTGTTACTCAACCTCTTCTTCTGGTTGCGAAGCGGCGATCCAAAACAGCTTTTCTATTTTTATATGGACGCCCTGTCGGTGGTTCTGATCTCGGCCTTGTGGTTCATCAACCGTATCGGATGGAACCGGGCCGCTTCTGTCCTGTTCATCGCCGTCGGTTCCTTCCTGCCGTTCCTTTCCATTCCTTATAGCGATTATGAGCACATCCTGATCTCAGCGGCGGTTCCCATCGCCCTGTCTTCCTTTTTACTCACTCCCGCGGCGTCCTTCGTCGTGTTAATCCTGCAGATCGTGCTGTATGTGTTGAGTTGGCTGCAAGGCGCCGCCTCCGTCCCGTTCAATTATTACTCCGTTGTCGTCATGGGCCTGCTGGCGTTCATTGCCTGGGTCTGCGCCGAATGGTTTGAATCCACGCTCCGCAAGGCACAGTCCTTCGAAGCCCGGCTGCGGATGATCACCGAAAACATGGTCGATGTTATCGGCCACATCAACCGCAACAGCATCCTGCTGTACGCCAGCCCTTCGGTGAAGAAGACCTTCGGCTGGGAACCGCAGGATCTGGAAGGCCGCTCCGTCCTGGAAAATATGCATCCCGACGAATCCGAAGCGGTGCTGAAACATGTGCAGGAAGCCGTCGCCCAGCATCTGCCGACGATCCGCCAGGAATTCCGCTACCGCTGTCTGGACGGAAGATACAAGTGGCTCGAATCCGAAACCCGGCTGTTATACGATTCGACGGATGTGTTCGAGGGGTGCGTATTCGGAATCCGCGACATCACCGCACGGCGGCAGGCGGAGGATGCCCTCGATCGGGAACACAACCTGCTGCGCACCGTGATCGACCACCTGCCGGTCGCCGTGTACGCCAAGGACCTCGAATTGCAGACCACCCTTTCCAATCAAATGGAAGAGGAACGAATCGGCCTGAGCAGCGGACGGGCCACGCCGACTTCGGAAGGTCCGCTCGCCGATGCGGCGGACCGGTTCTCGCGAGAGGACCGGCGGGTACTGGCACAAGGGGAAAAGATCCTGGATCAGGAAGTCCGGATCACCGATCCCCACGGCCAACCCCGGATCCTGCTCACCTCCCGGCTTCCATTGCGGGATCCCGAGGACCGCATCATCGGATTGGTGGGGATCGGGATGGACATCACGCGGGTGAAACGCACCGAGGAGGAATTGTTCCGGGAACGCACGTTTCTTCGCACAGTCATCGACACCTCGCCCAACCTGGTGTGCGTGAAGAAAGCCGACGGGACCTTTGCCTTGGTAAACCAAGCGCTGGCGGATGCGTACGGATGCACGCCTGATGAGATGATCGGAAAGAAAGACACCGAATTCGACCGTCCACCGCATGAGATCGAACGGTTGGTGGAATCGGACCGGGAAGTGATCGCGCGTCAGGCACCCAAGGTCGTCCCGGAAGAGAAAATCACCTTCGCCGACGGGAAAGAACGCTGGTTCACCGCATTGAAATCCCCCTTGCGGGAGACGGACGGCCCCAGTGACAAGATCCTGTGCGTCATGATGGAAATCACCGAACGCAAGAAGGCCGAGGAGGAAGTCCGCCGCCTGAACGCCGAGCTGGAGAACCGGGTGAAGGAACGCACCGCACAGCTGGAAGCCGCCAATAAAGAAATGGAGGCCTTCGCCTATTCCGTTTCTCACGACCTGCGGGCGCCGCTTCGCAGCATCGACGGCTTCAGCCAAGCCCTGCAGGAAGACTGCGCCGCTGCCCTCGACGACCACGGCAGGGATTACCTCCAACGGATTCGCTCCGCCAGCATGCGGATGGGATTGCTCATCGATGACCTGTTGAAACTTTCGCGATTGACCCGCGAGGAGATGCACAAACGGAAGCTGGACCTGACCGCGATGGCCCGCGATGTGTTGTCGGAACTCCGCGAATCCGAAAAGGACCGCAAGGTGGATTGCCTTATCGCGGAGGGACTTTCCGCCCGGGGAGACGAGCGGTTGATCCATGCCGTGCTGGAGAATTTATTGGGAAACGCCTGGAAATTCACCGCGCGGCGGAAAAAGGCGAAAATCCAATTCGACACCGAACGCACCGCTGAAGGGGAAACGGTGTTTTCCGTGCGGGATAACGGCGCG
Organism: Anaerolineales bacterium; assembly: GCA_046260075.1. GTDB lineage: Bacteria > Chloroflexota > Anaerolineae > Anaerolineales > RBG-16-64-43 > JAFGKK01. The sequence goes on from JBJYXS010000086.1 coordinate 4,969, forward strand.
GGGTTCAACATGGAACACGTTGACAAGCTGTTCCATGCCTTCCAACGTCTGCATACCGTCCGGGAGTTCCCCGGGAACGGGATCGGCCTTGCGACGGTGCAACGGATCATTCACCGTCACGGCGGAAGGGTCTGGGCGGAAGGCGAGTCGGGTAAAGGAGCTGCTTTCTTCTTTACGCTGCCTGCTTAATCGATCCTGTACGTCTGCCGTCAGCGGAGCGATTTCTCCATCAACCAAGCCGGTTCCGCGATCTCCCGCGTGATCCCCTGATGGTCGATATACGACCAACGGCCGGGATCATCCCCGATGACACGATATCCCTGACGCTCGTACAGGGCACGCGCCCGCGGATTATTCTTCTCCACCCCAATCGACGCCGTATCCATCCCCCGCCGTCGAAGAGCGGCTTCCGCGGCGGAGATCATCCGCGAACCCAATCCCCGCTTGCGGTAGGCCGGCTTTATCCGCAAAGCATAGAGATATCCGCGCCGCTTCCCGTCCGCGAACCGCGGGTCGCTGCTGTTCCATTGGATAAACACCTGGCCAACCATCTCCCCGCTGCGCCGATTCTCCACCATTAACAGCAAACGCTTCCCCAGACGCATGTCTTCGAATGTTCTCCGGAACAGCCGCCGGAAATGCCGGTAGGCACCGTCCCATTCCAACGCCTGCAGATCTCTTTCCTCCACCGGACGGATGATGAACTCCTCTTCGGTGTGGATTTCCGTTTCCGTCTTCACGCTTTCCCCCCATCGCCGGCGTCTGTTGCCGGTCGCGCCGCCAGGATATCCTCCAGCAAACGCCTTTCTTCTTCGGCGGTGGACACCTTGCCGTCGAGACGGGCGCTGCGAAGGGTCTGCAGCACCTCGCGGTACCTCGGTCCCGGCGGCAACCCGCGTTTGCGCAACAGCGCGCCGTCGGTCACTGTTTGCACATTGCGCCATTCGGACAGATACCGTTCCAACCACCGTCGGACGATGCCGTCGGCCTGTTGGCAGGCGCCGACGAGGGCCGGTTCCGGCACATCTTCCAGCAGGTCCACCACGCGGCTGGCAGGCGCCGATTCCGGCAGTCGGATCAGGCGATCCAGCGTTCGACGCGCAGCCTGTACGGACTCCGCCTCGCGCTTGGGCGGATTGAGCCGGAGAAGAATGCCCTCCAACACGTCGGCCGGGTGGCTTAATAACCAAGCGTGGAACGGTGAAAACACCACGGAGCTTTCCCCGTTCAGACCCCACGCTGGATCCGCACGGAACGTGCGCGCGCGCCCGACGGCTTCCGCCTGAATGTCCGTCCACCGCAGATCCGAATGAATCCGGTTCAGCACCCCGAGATCCTGCAGACGGCCGAGGGC
>JBJYXS010000086.1:6422-10443 GCA_046260075.1 Anaerolineales bacterium
GGAAGCTGGGAGGCGGCGTCCGGGGTCAACCCGAGTTTTCCAAGATCGACTCCGCGCAATAGCCACTTTGCCGTCCCGAACCGGTCATGGCTGCGCACACGGCCGCCGTACTCCTGCGCCAGGGAGCGGACCAGAGCAATGGCATCTCCTTCAACGAGAAGATCCAGGTCAAAGGAAGGGATTTTCAAAAAAAGGTCGCGCACCACTCCGCCCACCAGGTAGAGCGGCGTCCGCCGCCGGTCGGCGACGGTGGAGGCGGCCCGCAGGAGGGCCAATCGCGCTGCAGGGAAGTCCCGTTCCAGCCGGTCCCGAAGATTCAAACGGGCGGCGGATTCCCCTCCCCGTCCCGGAGCAAGCGCTTTGAGCAAATCGGTGCGGGTGACGATTCCCACCACGCGGTCCCCTTCGGGAGCCACCACAGGGACCTGGCCCCAACCCTGATCCACCATCAGTTGTTGCAGATGGGTGATCGAATCGGACGGATGGACGGTCACCGATCCGCTTTCCATCACCGTCTCCACGTGGGCGCGTTTCATTCCGTGGGCCAGGGCCCGGTCCACCGCCCGGCGGGTGAGCAATCCGACCACCTTGCCGCTGCGGACGACGGGGAACCCTTCGTATCCGTACCGCGCCATCCGTTCCGACGCTTCCACGATAGACAAATCCCCTTCGACCACCTGGGGGCGCGGCGAGAAAATCTGAGCCACCTGCATGGGCGGGGTGATGAAGGCGGGAAGCTCCTTCCATAATGTCCCAGCCACCTCATCCAGCGTCCCGCCGCGGATCAACGCTGCGGCGGCGCGGTTGTGTCCGCCGCCTTTGAACCGAGCGGCGATTTCCGACACGTCGATCGAATCCGTAGTGGACCGGGCGACCAGCTGAATGTGCGACCCCAGATCCACCAGGACGAACAGCCCGTCGGGGGTAAACAAATCCCGCAACTTATGCGCCAGGGTGGAGATTTCCTCCACCTCGTCCGGAGCCGTGGCCTGCGCCAGGAGAATCCGTCGACCCTGAACGGTCCGGGTTTCAGCGCCCTCCAGCAGACGGTCGTACAACTCGCGCTGTGCGGCCGAGAGCGGGTGATTAAGAAAACCTGCGGCCATGGAAAGATTCGCCCCCTGTTCCAGGAGCCACGCCACAGCTCGCACATCCCGCGGGGTGGTTCCGGAATAAGAGAGCGATCCGGTGTCCTCATAGATGCCCAACAGCAACAACGTCGCCTCAACGCTCGAGAGCGGCCGGACGACGGCCTGCAGCGCTTCGACCAGCAATGTGGTGCATGCCCCGATTCCCTCCACGGCCAGCGTCCATCCCGGCGGTGTGGATTTTAGGGTCGGGTGATGATCCACCACATGGACCCGTGTGGATTTGCCGACTCCGCGGATCGCAGGCAGCGATTGGGTGTCCACCAGCGTCACCCGCTGCACACGTCCTTTGGGCAGGTCATCTGAGGATTCCAGCGGCAGCTCGTCGCCGTAGAGCGTCAGGAACGCTTGGACGTTCCGGTTCATGCGTCGCGGCAGCACGGCGCGGGAATCCCCTTCCAGCAACCGCGCGGCCAGCAATGCGGCGAGAGCGTCGAAATCGGCCTGTTCGTGAGTAAGGATCAGATGCATGGCAGTCTTCCGGTTCGATTATACTTCCGGGAGAAAACCGCGAGGTGGCGCAATGTCCGGCTCCATAGAACCCGAAAAAATGTGGCGCTCCCTGCTTTCCGGCAGCCGGGATCTGATCCGTGCCGCCTGGAACGAACTCGACAGCGAGGGACAGACATCCGTCCGGCGCCATTTGGAAACCATGTCCTCCGGCGAGGGATGGCATGCTGCACAGCAAGCCGCCGCCCGGACGGCCCTGCTCTGCATCGAACACGGTCCGGTGGACCGATCCCCGGGAAAACCGGACGCATCCAATCCCCGATCCGCATCCAAGACCGGGGCCGAACCGGGAGGCCGAGATGGCGGTTGATATCCTCCGCGATATTCCATCATGGGAACGGATCGCCCCCGCTTGGAATGCCTTGCTCGCAGAGAGCAGTTACGCTTGCCCGTTCCTGCGGTGGGAGTTTCAACGTGCTTGGTGGAACCACCTCGGGGGCGGGGAATGGCCTTCGGGCGAGTTGCGCATCATGGTTTCAGGAAATCGGACGGCCCCCGATGCCATCGCCCCGCTTTTCCTCAGCGACCGGGATGGGGAACCCCGCTTCCGGTTGATCGGAAGCGCGGAAATCGCGGATTACCTGGATATCATCGCCGTCCCGGACCGTCTTCCCGGTTTCTGCTCGGATCTGTTGGACGAGCTGGATCGCCTTCCCAAGCCGGAATGCGGCGGATTGGATCTTTTCAACCTCCACGCCGCCTCCCCAACCATTCCCATCCTGGAAGCGGACGCCCGCCGACGGGGATGGACCGTGGAACGCACACCGCTTCAACCCTGTCCGGTGATTACTCTCCCCCGGACCTGGGAAGAATATCTGGGGTCGCTGGACAAGAAAACCCGGCACGAGATCCGACGGAAGATCCGCCGTGCGGAAGGCGGAGAAGAGAAAGTGGCTCTGCGCGTGTGCGGCTCGGAAGAGACCGACGAATTCCTCCGTTTGATGGCCTGCGATTCGTCGAAGGCGTCCTTCCTCACACCGGCCATGACCGATCAATTCCGGGCTATCATTGCCGCTGGAGAAGCAGCGGGGATGCTGGAACTTGCATTCCTGGAAATCGGGGGGCGAAAGGCCGCCGCTTACCTGAATTTCGCGTTCCAAAACCGCACCTGGGTCTATAACTCAGGCATGGATCCGGATTTTTCAGCCCTATCCCCGGGCTGGGTGCTGCTTGCCGGGCTGATCCGCCGGGCGATCGAAGCCGAACATAAGGCCTTCGACTTTATGCGCGGCGATGAAGCTTATAAATTTCAATGGGGCGGGGTCGCAGAGCAGGTGATTCGGTTGACTATTCTCAGGCCATAGATGATGGTTTGTGGAAACATCCAATATCTTATAAATAGCATCGTATTTGTCCGTTTATTATCCCCTTTGTGGATAATTCATTGGATTATGTGGAAAACCCAAAAAAAATAAGGGAAAAGGCCTGTAAAATCGTTTCTTCCTGTGGAGAAGTTGTTGGAGAAAATCCCGCTTATTGTGGGAAAGTGGCGAAGAATTTGTGGATTACCGGGAATGCAAAAGAAAGACGGAAGCCGCCCATAGTCCGATCGCTACAATCAATGTTGTTATCCACAGCGCATAGGCTGCCGGGCGCTGTTCCTTTCTCCATGCCCACCATCCGATTGCCGCGTTTATAAGCCAAACCGCGCCGCCGGCCGCCGGCAGCAGCAACAATCTCTGCGGATCGCCAAGGCTGGTCGGCAACCCGGCGGGATCGAAGCGGAACGGCTGATCCGCTGCCAATGATGGCTGGATCCCGGTTAGAAAAGCCCCCAGACCGGTGACGGCGGCCAATGCGCCCAGCAGGAACGCGGATGCGGATGGAGTATGAAGGATCTCCCGTAGGATTCGCGCCGGCCTTACAGACACCGGCTCGGTCTTTTCCAGACTGCCCTGTGAGGAGATATCCGTCAGGCAGTTGGCGAATTTTGCCGGATCGGCAGGGGAGATCGCAATCCTGCGACGTTTCGAAACCAGCAACAATAACCGCGCTCCGCGGTCCGTGGCGATCCAATCCACCACATCCCCATCCTCCGCCGATACGATGCCCTGCCAGCCTTCCACCCATCCCGGCGCCGCTTTGCGGACCGCCGCAGGTATTTTGCTTCCGGATCGAATTTCCTCAATCTCGGCGACCGGTATGATCTCCCGCCGCCGGCCGATCCGCAGCGTCAGGCTGCCGGTCGACATGAGAGTGTAATCCGCCGTGAGCAACAACCCCATTCTATACAGCACCGTCGGAAGGCCGACGGCATCGATCACGAATACGACCAGCGCCGCGGCACCGGCCGGATCCGGCGGAAAGGCGAAAAACCGCCATACTGCGAATCCGGCCGATCCGCCCAGGAGGATAACCAGGAC
>JBJYXS010000087.1:0-2325 GCA_046260075.1 Anaerolineales bacterium
GACGATCTCCATGCCCGGTTTTTTTCCGGCGCGAACCGCAATCGGGCGATCGCCCCGGCGTACGCCATCGCCCAAGCGGAGGTTGCGGGAAAAGGATCCTGACCTTCCGTTCGCTCAGCGAATCGCCGGCGATCTTCATCGGGCAAGGCATGCTGCTGACCATCAACGCAGCGGATGGCCGAGCCGGGAAGGGTATAATCTCGGCAGGTTGTCTTTTGGCAAAGCTTTCCTTTCTTCGAAGATTGATGAATGGCCATTGACATACTGGGGCCAATGTCAGGGAAATGCTTTTTTCTGCGGAATTCTCCAGCCAAAAAACAGGAAGTCCTCATTACAAGGAGCGATCCACATGAATCGTCGACAGCTGGTAACGCTCGTTATGGTATTAATCGTCTTTTCCCTTAGCTGCCAATCCATCCCCTTTCTGGCTCATCCGACATCGACGCCCACGGCGACGCCGACCCGCACGCCCACACCGAGGGACTCGTCGATTCCAGCGGAAGACACGCCGGAACCCGAAGTCGCACAGCCGACCCCGACGGTCGAGGAAGCAGGCCCCGTCGTCATCACTTGGTGGCACACCACCACCCAGAAAGAATGGAAAGCGGTGTGGCGGCAGCTTGCCGACGAATTCATGGCCTTGCACCCCAACGTCACCATCGAGATCCGGGCGCTGGAAATCGAAGCCTTCAAGGCCAAGCTGGCCGCGGCGATGCGGGCCGATGATCCGCCTGACATCTTTCAGAGCTGGGGCGGCGTCGTGCTGAACGAATATGCCGAAGCCGGCCTGCTCCGCGACATCACGCCGGAACTGGATGCGGACGGCGGCGCGTGGCGCAACACGTTCGGGATCGGCGCGCTTGGCGTGTACGCCTATAAGGGCGCCAACTACGGGGCGCCGTGGGATATGGGCATGATCGGCTGGTGGTACAACAAGGCGCTCTTGCTTCAAGCCGGGATCGAGATCTTCCCCGCCACCTGGAGCGAGTTCACCGGCGCGGTGACGAAGTTGAAAAACGCCGGGATCACCCCGATCGCCGTCGGTCTGGGCGACAAATGGCCCGGCATGTTCTATTACATGTACCTCGTCGCCCGCATCGGCGGCAGGGCCGCCTTCGAAGGGGCAATGCTGCGCAGCGGATCGTTCGCCGACGAGCCGTTCGTCCGGGCCGGCGAGATGGTCCGGGACCTGGTGAACAGGAAACCCTTTCAGGACGGCTTCCTGGGCGCGACCTACGGCGACGAAGCCACCATCATGGGCGACGGCCTGGCGGCGATGGAGTTGATGGGCCAGTGGGCGCCGTCCGTCAATGCCTCCTTCAGCGCGGACGGCGAGGGAATCGGCGACGATCTCGATTGGGCTCCCTTCCCGGCGGTTGCGGGCGGGGCCGGGGATCCGAACGATGCGGCCGGCGGCGGCAACGGGTTCGCGATCGGCAGGGACGCCCCCGACGCTGCGGTGGACTTCGTGAAGTATCTGACCCGCCCCGAATCGCAGATGCTGTGCGCGGCGGATGGCTGGTGCCTGCCGGTGGTGGCCGGCGGCGAAACCGCCATGACCGATCCGCTGATGATCAAAGTGCAGCGGCAGCTGGCCCTGGCCAAATACCTGCAGCTGTATTACGACCATGCCCTGCCGCCGGCGTTGGGGGGTGCCGTCAACAGCAGCGTGCAGGCATTATTCGCCGGCACGATGACGCCCGAGGAATGCGCGCAGGCGATCGAGGATTCCGCACAGCAAGAACTTGATTAATCGATAACCGGCTCTCATGCCGGCGCACCGCATAGGACGTGCGCCGGCATGACATTTACTTTTCCTACAGGATCTCCGCCGGACGCAGAGCGACCTGCTTTACCGGCCCAACGGCACGCGGATAAGCCGCTTGGCCGACCGTACCGGACCGGGTCCGGTATACCTCACCCGACGCCGAAGAACGCGCCAACGAAAACCCCCTGCCGAAGTTTACCCCCCGATGAAGAGTGCACGGGCCCGCCCTCGCGGAGCGCCCCCGATCAGTTCTTCGATCGGGGACGAATCTGGAGTCAAAGGCCAAGTCAGCTGCAGAACAGGGTTTGGCTGTCAAATACTTCAAGTTGGAAATTCACTGATTCCATTCTCAAAATCATATTGTTTGTTCATATGATCGATCTCTGCAACAATTTGCCTTGCGTCCATGTCCGCATTCCTGCAATCGGAATTACGGATGGCATTATAGAGATCCGGCATTTTGGTTACCACAATATTTACATGCCCTTTCTCGTGAGCAATAATATCGTTCATATAAATCACCCATCGGTCCACCGCATCCTGCGGAACACTCCCCA
>JBJYXS010000088.1:0-9215 GCA_046260075.1 Anaerolineales bacterium
GCGGCGCACCAGGAGAAATCCCAGCGCCATTCGGAGTAGGCGGGCAGGGTGACGGTGTATTCCTGCGCACCGGGTTCCGGAAGGTCTTCGAACTTCACCTTCGTCCACAAGGAGGTTCCCTGAGTCGGATTTTCCATCGATGGGGGTTGCGCGCGAAGGGAGGGGAAATTCCTGAGGAATATGTCTGAGGTAAGGGAAAGCGTTGCGCTCTCTTCGCATTCTCCTCCAAGGCAAGGAAACAGCGCCTGAGCGGTTTGTTCGCCGAGGAAATAGCGATATACATTATGCCAGGAGACGAAGAAGAAACCGGCGATATTCGTATCCCATGCCATCGAATTAACCGGCTGTTCCTCGAATCGGTACACTGCCCTGTCGGATTCGTCGAAGAGTATCACGCCAAGACTGCCGTAGACCGCCATCCATCGGTAATCCGGCGAAATGCTGATCCGCCAACTGCCGCGGCCGGGGAAAATCGGGTCGACATCGCCGCCGGCGGTGATGCCGACAATCCCTTCCGAGGTGTCGATGAACCGGTGGACGGTCCCGCCCCGGAACATCAACTCCGGAAAGACTTCCTCGGCGATCCGCTTCTTTGTCCCCAGCAACGGACCGAAGTAGAGTCCGAGGTCGGAGTAATAACAATCCTCCCCGGAGCAGGGAGCGTAGGCATTGAAGAGGATCGTCTTGTTCTGCGGATCGACGGCGAAACGGTATTCGTCGTCTCCGTCCCATACCGTCGAGACGGTTCCCGAAGGAAGGCGGATATCGTAGATCCTTCCCCCGCCGCCTCCCTCACCCATTTTACATGCATAGCGGATGAATTCGGATCCGGATACCCATTCCGATCCGCCGTAACCATAGCAAATTTCCTTTATGAGAATGGTCCGGGGGGAATCCATATGGACCGCCCGGGAGTAGGAATACATATGCGGATCCATTCTGTATGGCAGGTGGTTGCTGAATAATATCCATTTTCCGTCCGGCGACCATTCCAGCGCCGCCACGTTCAATGTGCTGTCGTCTTTTCGCCGGATTTGCTCCGATGGAACATCATACACATAAATGTCGGTGGAATTGCCGTCGATCATGGCCGGAAACGCCAGATACCGGCTGTCCGGCGACCATTGCACATTGCGGGGGTCCACCACCAGGTATCCATCGGACGGCTCTACCCCCAAGTCTTCGAACAACTCCGAATCCGCGTCCGTGGGATCGGCGGAATATTCCGCGATCATTTTGGCTTGTCGTTCTTCAAAATCATCGGGAATGAGGTCCGCCAGCTTGATCTCGTTTCCGGTCCGGAGATTTACCAGGAACAATTCAATGCCGCTTGCCGGGTCGGGCAGCCCGTATACATCTTGGGTGTAGATGAGATGCGCGTACCATCGAAAATCCGGCGACAGGGAACCGTTTCGGGAATCCGGAAGGGGGATCGCCCTTCTTCCCGCGCCGTCCAGGTCGTACAACACCAATTCGTCCGTCCGAAAGGAAAGATAGGGCCCCGCCGTGGATATATCCGGAATCGGCGTCGGCGAGGGAATAGAGGTGCGCAAGATCTCATGCGCGGATTCCGGGGTGCCCGTGGCGGTAGGCGATGGTGGTATTGAAGGGAGGGAGATCGTTGTCGCTGTCCGGGTCGCGGCGGATGACGTCGGAGGACTTGCCGCTGGCGGAGAGGATCGGCAGGCTGCGGATCCCAGGAGGATCATCAGAACAGGGAGGAGGATTATGTTTTTATCCATGCGTATCCCTCAATGTTTATGCTGATGGAATAGACAGGATGGACAGGATTTTCAGGATTGAACAAGGGAAAATCTTGTACATCCTGTCCATTTATCCGTCCTTAATCGCATCGATAATATTATGGCATGGTTTGCGTATGTTGGTTGTGACAATCCCGGGATCGTCGTTACGGTTTTAACACACGGGACCCCTCCCTACCCCCCGCGAAGAGCGCGCGGGGCAGTCTTCCCCAAATCCGGGTGAGATAGGTTCTATATGTGGATGCTGGGCGACCCGGATTTGGGGAGGGGGAGTAATCGGATTGGTTTTCCCTTTTCTCATCCTGTCAATCCTGTCTATTACAGTGTACGCCTCGCCTACTAAGGCGCATGCGAGCAGAACATCCGCACTTCGTCCCCGTGCTCCATCTTCAGCTTGCGCAGCGTAGCCCAGTGTCGATGGGGAATCGTCAACCCTCCGGTGATGAGGGCTTCGACCAGCGGGCCCGAGGAATAAGGGTAGGCATAGGGCTGGTCCACGCCGACTTGGGGCTCGTAAACGTAGCCGTCACCGCAGTGCAACAGCCAGCCTTCCGGGGTGCGCACGGCGACCGCGCAGTGCCCGCGGGTATGCCCGGTGAAGGGGACCAGAACGAATTCCACGCCGCCGATCCGGACGGTCGGGGACGCTTCGAGTCCGAACCAGCGGTTTCCGGTTATCGGATGCGGTTCCCAGCGCGGGCCGTGGGCCCAATGCTCCGGCCGGTAGGCGAACCATTCCATGGGATTGCGCGGGTGAAGGATGGCTTCGAGTTCGGGCGCGGCCAGGTGCACTCTGGCGTCGGGGAAATCCGGCAATCCCCCGGCGTGGTCGAGGTGCATGTGGGTGAGGAAAATATGGCGCACGTCGGACGGGTTGTAGCCCAGCCGTGCGACTTGCCGGACGGCGGCCAGCTCCGGATCGCGCGCGCAGCCGCAGAAATCCATGAAGAACCGGACGGCGCGGGAGGGTTGCTGGAAATCCCGCACGCCCCAGCCGGTGTCGACCAGCACCGGCCCTTCGCCGGTTTCCACCAGCAGGCAGCGGACGACTCCGTCGCCGCGCACTAAGAATCCGCCGCTTCCGTCTTTGCGGGGCACGCCGAACGGATGCATCGTACCGCAGTCGAGGTGGTGGACCTTCATGTAGATGTTCTCCCCGGTAATTGATTCCGGATGTGGCACGAAGGATGGTTTGGATTATAAATCACTTGCCCTACCACAAAATGCACAAAACGCACAGAAAAAACTATTTTGTGTCTTTTGTGCCTTTTGTGGTCGCATTCTTTTTTTCGCATTGGCAAACAGCCGTGATACAATCGCGCGCATGCGAAAAAGACCCCGTTCCAATGCTTCCATGCAATGGCCGATCCGGCCGGTCATCCTCGGCGCGATGCTGTTTGCGGCCGGCTTCGCCGCGGGGTACGTCGGGCGCGATCTTCCTTCGCTGTTCGGCGGCGGCGGAGGGGACGCCGCCCGTTCCGCCAGCGCCAAGGACGATCCCTCATGGGGGCCGTCGAACGCCAAGGTGACGGTGGTGGCCTTCGGGGATTTCGAGTGCCCGTATTGCCGGCAATGGTTCGCCAACGTCTACGACCGGCTGGAGGCCACCTACGGCGACACCATTCGGTTCATCCACCGGGATTTCCCGTTGCCGATGCACGCCAACGCCCGGCCGGCCGCGATGGCCGCCAATTGCGCCAACGAGCAGGGACGCTATTGGGAGTACTTCCGCCTGTTGTACAGCGATCCGCGCGGCCTCGGATCCGCGGTCTACCCGGTGTACGCCCAGGAAACGGGATTGGACCTCGCTTCCTTTAATAGCTGCCTGGCCAGCAACAAGTATTCGGCCGAAATCGACCTGGATATGAGCGATGCCGAGCGCTTGGGCGTCTCGGGAGTGCCGGCGTTCTTCATCAACGACCGGCTGATCTCCGGCGCGCAACCGTTCGACGCCTTCCGGCAGGCCATCGAAGAGGAATTAGGCAAATAACATCGGCTCCCGGTTGTCCTCCGAAGGCTTCCGGGGGCCGCGGAAAACCGCAGCCATAGCCGCTACGGTATAATGTCGATCGGCGGGCCCGCCTTGCGGATCCGCTGCAAGTCCGGCAGGGGGACCAGGCTTCTTTTATCGGAAGAACGCAAAGCCCTTCCATTCATAATTGACTTGTGTTGAGGAGCAGGATGTCGCACGGTCGTCTGCGAGCGCCGGGACGTCGCATCGATCGACGTCCGCTGCGGATCTCCGGCGGGATGCGCCCTGCCGTCCATCGGCTGCCGCGGAGGCCGGTCCGGTGAAGCCGTACCCAAATCGGAGTTGTGAGGGTCGATTTCCGGATGGACGGTCCGGAAAAATGGCTGGAAACAGGATCTTTGCCATAAGGCCTGTGGCATCGCGAATCGTTCGACCAAAACGGTTTCTGCAGCCGGAAGACGTCAGTTGGCGCAGGGAAGGGCGGGCCGGAGGTTTTGCGGAGGAAGATCCGGCCGCCGGGAAGGACAGCAGATAACGAAGGAGCCCGCCGTTCGTTACACTCCTCCGCGAATCGGAGCCGTTATGAAAATTTTCCAAGAAAAACTTGACACTCTGTTCTATAGCAGTTACCATTTGCCAAATTCAACCCCCCCAAGGAGTTCGAGGTGAAGAAAAAGGATATCGATATCGTCGCCGCAGGCCACACGTGCCTGGACCTCATCCCGGCGTTCACCATCGACGGCACCGTCGACAAAATGACCGACGTGCTCGTCCCCGGGAAGATGATCAACATGGGCGAGTGCGTGGTGGTGGGCGGCGGTCCGGTCACCAATGCGGGCGTCTCCATCCGCCGGCTGGGCGTAAAAACCGAGCTGATCGGCAAGGTGGGCGATGACGATTTCGGCAAGCAGATCCTGCAGTGGTACGAGGAGAACGAGGGCCACTTCGCGGGCATGAGCGTGGTGAAGGGCGAATCGACCTCGTACACCATTGCGATCTGCATTCCCGGAATCGACCGCTTCTACCTCCATCATTGCGGCGCCAACGACACGTTCGGCTACGACGACATGAACTGGGATATCGTCGGCGGGGCCAAGCTGATGTTGTTCGGCTACCCGCCGTGGATGCGCAAGATCTACGAAAACACCGGTGCCGAACTCACCCGGATTCTGAGCAAGACCCGGGAACTCAACACCACCACCGTCCTCGATCTGTCGATCCCCGACATGGAATCCTACGCCGGTCGGCAGGATTGGAAAGCCATCTGCCAGGCCTGGGTGCCGCTGACCGACATCATGGTGCCCAGCGCGGAGGAGCTGTTCTTCTTCCTTTATAAGGAGCAATTCCTGGCCAAGAAGGCCAAACTCGGCCCCAAGGAGAGCGTCCTCGACCATCTCTCGGTGGCTGAAATCGCCCAAATGGGGAGCGACCTGCTGGATATGGGCACGGGCGTGGCGATGGTCAAGTGCGGCCACCGCGGCCTGTACGTGCGGACCGCCGGCAAGGACCGGCTGGCTAAGTTCGGCGCTGCCGGATGCGGCGACCTCGAGAACTGGGCCGACCGCGAGCTCTGGTTCCCGGTCTACGAAGAGGAAAAATTCGTGGGCGCGCTCGGATCCGGGGATTCGGCGATCGCCGGCTTCCTGGCGGCCTTCGTCCGCGGCCAGACGATCGAATCCTGCCTGCGCTACGCCAACGCGGCCGGCAGCATGAACGTCACGGTTCCCGACGGCCTTTCGTGGAACAAGGGCTTCGACGATCTGACGAAGCGGATCGAAGCGGGATGGAAAACCAAGGATCTTAAGATCGCCGAAACGGGATGGAAAAAGGAACGCGAGTTTTGGGCCGGGCCCAACAACCGCGGGAAGTGGGAAGAACTGAAAAAATAGGCAAACCCTCGAGGAGGAACACGATGTCGAACGGAAGAGACGAATTCGTCTCCGCAAAAATGGGGCAACTCAGCCTGGCGGAAAAGGTCGGCCAGCTGCTCACCTTCACCTGGCGCGGCGCCTACCTGACGCCTTCGGGCATCGAACAGGTCACCAAGCTGAACGCCGGCGGCCTGTGTCTCGAACCCTACGGCCTGGAGACCTGCAAGAACCTGTATTGGGGCCACTCGCAGGTGGATAAAACCTTCAAGCCGCCGAAGGATTACTTCGATATCGCGCACACCTACTTCGACGACCACAACTACGGAGTGAGCGTGACGCCGGAGGAACTGACCGAGGCTCTGAACAAACTGCAGCAGATCGCCATGGCCAGGCCCTCCGGCATTCCGCTCCACATCACCATCGACATGGAGGGGGATTTCAAGAACGATTACACCTCCGGCGGAATCCGCCAGTTCATCCCCCCCATGGGCCTCACCGCGATCGGCGACCTGGACCTGACCTACAAGGTGGCCAACGCCCTCGGCCGGCAAATGGCCGCCATCGGGGTGACCCAGTTCTACCACCCGGTCTGCGATGTCAACATCAACCCGTTGAACCCGGAAATCGGCGTGCGGTCCTTCGGTGACGATCCGCAGGTCTGCGCCCGGTTCGTCGAGGCCACCGTCCGCGGCTACCAGGACGCCGGCATCATCGCCACCGCCAAGCACTTCCCCGGGCGGGGCGATTCGTCCACCGACGCCCACGACGTGCTCGATGTCTGCCGGGCGGATTTGGAGCGGATGAACGCCGTCGAACTGGTGACCTTTAAAGCCGCGATCCAGGCCGGCGCCAAGTCGGTCATGACGGCCCACACCATTTTCCCGCCCTACGACAAAACCTACCCCTCGACGCTCTCGCACGCGATCCTCACCGACCTGCTGCGCAACGAACTGGGCTTCCAGGGCGTCATCGTCTCCGACGCCATCGGCATGGCCGCCATCCTGAAGAAATGGCCGCTCCCCAAGGCCTGCGCGATGGCAATCCAGGCGGGGGTCGATACCATCCTGCTCAAGGCCGACGACGAATCCCGTTCACAATGCTTCTTCGGGATCAAGAGCGCCGTCGAACGGGGCGAGCTCTCCGAGGAGCGGGTCGACGATGCCGTCCGACGGCTGCTGGAGATGAAATACGATCAGGGGCTGTTCGAAAAGGCCGGCAAGAACGATCCGGCAAACACCACCGCCGTCGCGCGCGGCCGTGAGGTGATCGATCTTTCCCGCGAGGCGGCCGAAAAAGCTCTGCTGATCGTGCGCGACGAAAAGCAGCTGCTGCCGCTCCCGAAGGACAAGAAGATCCTGGTCATCGAGCAGTGCATTCCCTACCCGTTCCTGGGCAAGGACCTCTACAGCCATCCGCACATATTCTGCGAGCAGATGACCAAGCACTCCACCAACCTGATCCTCGACGACACCGCCTTCCACGCCGATGAGGAAGAAGGCGAGATCGAGGAGGCTCTTGAGCTGGCCAAGAAAGCCGATCTGGTGGTGATGACCAATTACTACGCCCGCATCGAAAAGCGGGGGAACAACGAGCACCTGGCCCGGGCGCTGAAGGCGGCGGGTCACACCGTGGTGGTCGTGACCAACTACCCGTACATTCAAGGCACCACCCGCGAAGCCGACGCCGTGGTCTGCAACTTCAGCGGGTCGCCCGATTCGATCCGGGCGGCCGCCGATCTCCTGTTCGGCGCCGTGCAGCCGTGTCCGACGACGAAAATCCCCGTCAAGCTTCCTCCGGTGACGGCGCTTCCGCCGGTCCGCAAACCTCCGGCCCGGAAGAGCGTGGCGAAGAAGGCGGGCGGCAAGAAATCCGCGGTGAAGAAGAAAAAGAAAACGCCGAAAGGATTTGCCTTCGGGGGTAAATGCTGAGACGGGGTCCGCAACGACCGACAAGGAAAATGCCGATGCCGAAAAACGCTCCATTCCAGGTAGGCGATGTGCACACGATATCGGGCGCAAAGGTAGCCGCCATCTACGAACAAAACAAAATGACGGTCCATTTCCAGGGTATGTCGAAGACCCTGGAATTCCCGCAGACGATCGCTCTGCAAGGCGCCCCGACCTGTTCGATCGGCATCTCTCCATACGGCCTCTATAACCGATTCAACGACGCGGGGCGGCTGATCCTCCTGAATCAAAAGGCGGTCCAGTTCGCCTCCGCGCCGTTCATCCGCATCGGCGAAAAATTCGCCATGCTCACCCAGTTGGCGCCGCAGAAGGGCGAAGTCCCCGACGACATCCCGGCGATCGAGAACTACTACCATCCCCCCGTTCCACAGAACGCCGTGTCGGTCTCCATCATCCCCCCTGCGCTGGTGCTGAGATACAAAATCGGAAAGGTCCAGGTCAGCCGGACGCTTATCTCGCCCCTCCTGGCCGGAGACGATCAGACTCTGATGCCCTTCGGGGTGGAAGAGTACGAGATCACCAACGCGGCCGACAAACCCCAGGAGATCACGCTCGTCGTTCCGCGGCCGTCCCTGGTCAACCTGCAGGAAAAGGAACTGAAACCGACCGACCAGGACAGCATCTTCCTGTGTTCGGCGCCCGTGCACGGCCACGAACACCGGGAGTTCCGATCCGCTTCCTTGCGGGGCGTGGTCATGGGCAGCTCGGAGAGTAAAAACCGGATGGTCCTGGCGGTGCCCGAAAGCATGCCGGGTGTGGCGATCGACATCCAGCCGTACTTCTGCCTGAACCGGTTGATGCAGGATCTGTTGCTCAATCACAACGGCAGCTTCTATGAGAAGCGCGAGCCGATCCAGCGCTGCGATTACGGCGCGGCCGTCAGCCTCACCTTCACGCTGGAAGCCAAGGCGTCGATGCGCCTTCCGGTGGCGATCGTCCTGGATTTCCCGGAGCAGGCTTACGTCGACGGGACGACGTTCGTGCGCAAGTACGTCCACAGTTTCAAGGAGACCGAGGGCCGGGCGGTCAACATGGCGGCTCTGGCGCTGGAAAATTACCCCCGCTGGCGGGAACGCACCGAAGCGCTGCAGCAAAAAACCTACGAATACCTCCGGGCCGGACCCGCCTACAAGGACGACAAGGCCGGGGCGCTGCGCCTGACCCGGTTGATGCTGAACGAATTCCACTTCCCGCTCTCCAACGCCGCCGTCTGGGTGGAGGATGATAAGGGCAACGAGCGGGCCCGGTTCCTGGAATGCTTCGATTACGCCTACATCAACCCGTCGGACGTCGACTGGTATTCGATGGTGCTGCTGATGCTGTTCCCGCGCGTCGAAATGGAACTCTGCCAGAGCTTCATCGATTCGATCATGGCCGAGGATCCCACTCCGCGCTTCTACCATTACCATTCGTCGTTCGTCGAGGCGCGCAAGCATTTCCACGACCATCCGGAAGAGTACGAAGACGTTTCGATGACCCAGATCCGCGACGCCTTTAAAGTAAAGGGCAGCGTGGCCCACGACGTGGGCGCCCTTCCCAAGGGCCACCCCCTGCGCAACGTGAGCGAGTACGCCTGGTACAACAACAATTATTGGGTGGACCTGTTCCCCAAGCTGGCGATGCGGGTGCTGCGCAACGTGAA
>JBJYXS010000089.1:0-2032 GCA_046260075.1 Anaerolineales bacterium
GTATCCGGGTACCACCACGGACGGTGGATCCGGATCCGCCCCTCGGTCCCGATAATGTGCGCCTCCTGCGGTGAGACGAAGCGCATCGAACAGGAGACCGCCGCCATGCGGCCGTCCGAATATTCCAATACCGCCGCCGATTGCTCATCCACGCCCGTGGAGCCCATCGCCGCGCAGGATACGATTTGCCGCGGGAATTCACCGAACACCATTGATGCCAGCGACACCGGATATACGCCCAGGTCGAGAAGAGCGCCGCCGCCGAGCGCCGGATTGAACAACCGGCCGTCCGGATTGAACTCGGGTTTTGCGCCGAAGTCGGCCTGGACCTGGCGCACCTCTCCCAGCACCCCTTCCGCCAGCAGGCTGCGGATTTTCCCGAAGGCGGGGAAGTATCGGGTCCACATCGCCTCCATGAGGAAGAGTTCCTTCTTGCGGGCCAGGGCGACGACTTTTTCCGCTTCGCCCAGGTTCATCGTGAATGGTTTCTCGCACAGGACCGCCTTGCCGGCGTTCAGGCATCCGATGCAATTTTCACAGTGCAATGGATGCACGGTCGCGACATAGATCACGTCGACATCCGGGTCCTCCATCAGCGCCGCATAACTGCCGTGACGGTGCGGTATCTTATACGCCTTGCCGAAGGATTCGGCGGAGTCCGATGTCCGGGATCCCACGGCGGTCAGACGTGCTTCCGGAAGTAAGGCCAGCGCATCCGCAAATTTGCGCGCGATCCCTCCCGTTCCCAGAATTCCCCAACGGATGGCGTCCATGGAGCCTCCTTGTCGTCCTCACCCCTATCCCCCGTCCCCTTCCCCCTCTCCTGACATAAGTCAGGAGAGGGGGAAGGGGTGCAGGGGTTGGAGGCGAGGAAAACCTAGAACCCTTCCAGCTTCGAGAAATCCGCCACGCCCTCAGGCATGCGGGCGATGACTTGCAGCAACCCCAGCCGGTTGTTGCGAACCGCCGGGTCATCGGCCATGACCAGCACCTCTTCGAAGAACTTGGTTACCGTCGGAATGTGCGGGGTGAACGCCTGCAACAGGTTGTCCACGGTAAGGGAACCGGCGATCGTCATGGCGGTGATGTCGGCGGACATTTTCTGGCAGGCTTCCCACAATGCGTGTTCCGATGGTTCGCTCATCCGTTCCACGTCCACCGGATATTTTTCCTTGACATCCCGCGTAATGCGCACGCAGCGGGCGTAAGCGGCCAGGACGGCAGGCCAATCCGGTTTGGCAACCCAGTCGGTGAGTTGCTGCGTGGCATTTCGGGCATTCAACGGATTGCCCGCCTGAGCCGCCAGCACCGCTTCCACCACATCGTACCGGAATCCCTGGTCAGCCAGCACGCCGCGCAGCCTGCCGGTGATGAATTCCATCAATTGATCCCGCACTCCATCGGATACTTCAATCGGCTGCAGCGATGCGGCGAGCCGGATTCCTTCGCGCAGATCGAACCGGATCCCGCGCGTCAGCAGGATTTGGATCACGCCGAGAGCGGCGCGGCGCAGGGCGAACGGATCGCGCGTCCCGGTCGGCGCCAATCCGGCGGCGAACAATCCGGTCAGCGAATCCAGCCGGTCGGCGATCGCCACGGCGGTTCCGGCGGGCGATTCGGGCACGGTATCTTCCGCACCGCGCGGAAGGTAATGTTCGAAGATAGCCCGGGCGACTTCCTCGGATTCCCCCGAATCAAGTGCGTAATAGCGACCGATCACTCCCTGGAGTGAGGTCATCTCCACCACCATCTGGGTCGCCAAATCCGCCTTGCACAGATGGGCGGCCCGCGCGGCCGTAGCGGCCTGGGCGGGGGTCAGCTGCAGGATCGGGGCGATGTGTTCCGTCAGACGTTCCACCCGTTCGCACTTTTCCAGCATCGATCCCAGCTTGGCCTGGAAAGCGAGGGTGGCGAGCCGGGGGCGGAAAGCTTCCAGCTTCGCCCGATGATCCTCGCGGATGAAGAACGCCGCATCGGCAAACCGCGCACGCAGTACGTGCTCGTTCCCCTCGCGCACCCGCGCATCATCCTC
>JBJYXS010000089.1:2132-3707 GCA_046260075.1 Anaerolineales bacterium
GCGGCTCCGGTTTCGTTCCAGCGCATGACCTTCGGGAACTGGATGGCGGAAATGATGCCGGACAGCAGCTCGGGCAGCACGTCGGACGCCGGCCTTCCCTTCTCCGCACGTCGCAGGATGATATATCCCTCTTCCGCATGCAACGCTTTCGGATCCGCGCCGTTCTTGGCGGCGAATCCCTTCAATGCCGGTGAGGGAGAGCCGTCCGGCGCATAGGCAATGGATACCGGCGGTCCCTTCACCGTCTGTTCGATGCTTTGCTGGCGGGGTTGCAGACCACGAACCAGCGCCGCGATCCGGCGGGGCGTTCCGTGTACGGTAAGGTCACGGAAACCCAAACGCGCCTCCTGCAGCGCCGCTGTCAGCTTTTCTTCCAGCTGCTTGCGGGCGGATACGCAATCCGCGGCCGGCAGTTCCTCAACCCCGATTTCAAAAAGGAGCGTCTGCGGAGACCGGGGCTGCGTTTTCTTCGCCGTGCGGACAACGGCCGGTGATTTGGGGGCGGGGAATTTCCCTTGCAGCGGAAATCCCTCCGCCTCCCTTCCCTTTAAATAGGTCTCCGCCACCTCGCGGGCCAGGTCGCGCATCCGGCCGAAGAAATCCGCGCGTTCGGTCACGCCCACCGCACCGCGCGCATCGAGTACGTTGAAGGCATGCGAGCACTTCAACACGTAATCGTGGGCCGGGAGGACAAGACCCGCCGCCAAGGCGGTCCGCGCCTCGGCTTCAAAGAGCTCGTACATCCGCCGCAGCCGCTCCACGTCCGCCACCTCGAAATTATAGGTGCTGTGTTCGCGCTCGCTCTGCAGGAACACATCACCGTAGTTGACCTTTCCCATCCAGGAAATGTCCTTGAAGTGCGAGACCATTTGCAGAGCCATGAGGATCCGCTCCACGCCGTACGTGATTTCCACCGACGGCACAGGCAATTCGATCCCGCCGGCCTGTTGGAAGTAGGTGAACTGGGTGATCTCCATCCCGTTCAGCCAAACCTCCCAGCCTAGGCCCCAGGCACCCAGGGCCGGCGATTCCCAGTTGTCCTCAACAAATCGCACATCGTTGGCGCGCAGATCGATTCCCAAAGCCTCCAGGGAGCGCAGGTACACCTCCTGCGGATCGCCGGGATCCGGTTTGAGGATCACCTGATATTGGTAGAACTGCTGCATGCGGTTCGGGTTCTCGCCGTAGCGACCGTCGGCCGGGCGGATGGAGGGTTCCACATAGGCGACGTTCCAAGGTTCCGGTCCAAGCACACGCAGGAAGGTGGCCGGGTTCATCGTCCCGGCACCCACCTGGATGTTGTACGGCTGCCAGATCAGGCAGCCCTGCTTGGCCCAGAAGTCCTGCAATCCGAGGATTACCCGCTGGAGATTCATCGGTTTCCTTACGGTTTTTTTACTCGTTTTCGGCATGAGAGTCTGTCCGGGGAAAATGGATTTTCGGATTATAACGTATCCACCCCCTCCCTGGCCCCCGCCCGCGCAGCATAGTCCGGCGCGGGGAAAGAGGAAGAAGGAAAATGCTTCCCTTGTAAAAAACCGCCGCCCGGGATGGGCGGCGGTCGGTGTGCGCTGG
>JBJYXS010000090.1:0-3996 GCA_046260075.1 Anaerolineales bacterium
CGGCGTTCAGGCGGAGAGGCGATGCTTGCGGATTTCCCCCACGCCCACCTGCATCAGCTTGCTGTACAACGACGGGCTGACCCGGTACATCCACCAGAAGATCCGGTTATGGACGGCGCCGTCGAGGATGATCTGCTCATTGCGCGCCACGCCCCGCAGAATGGCCCGCGCGCAAACATCCGCGTCCATCAAATTAAACGCCGCGATTTCTCCGATCGCGCCTTCGCGTTGCACGCCGATGAATTCGGCCGCATCCAACACGCCGGTCTTCACCGCCCCCGGGCAGGCCACGCTGACTTTCACGCCCAATTCCTCCGCCTCCAGGCGCAGCACGGTGGACAGCCCCACGATGGCGTGCTTGGCCGCGGTGTACGGAGCCGCCATGGGCATGGGCGTCAGCCCGTCCAGCGACGCCACGTTGACGATATGGCCGGAACCCTGCTTGACCATCAGGGGATACGCCGCCTGTACCCCGTGGATGACCCCCCACAGATTGACATCGATCATCCTCTGCCAATGGTCCAGCGTCAGATCCCGCACTTCCCCGCACAAGGTGACTCCGGCGTTATTAAATAGGAAATCCAGACGTCCGTGCTCGGCCGCGGTTTCGTCCACAACCTTTTGGACGTCCTTCATCTTGGTCACATCGACCTTTCGAGCCTGCGCCTGCCCGTTCGCCTCCATGATGGCCGCCGCTGTTTTTTCGGCGCCGTCGCGGTTGATATCCGCCACGACGACCTTGGCGCCGTTCTCCGCCAACGCCTCGCACAATGCCCGGCCGATGCCCGATGCTCCTCCGGTAACGATAGCGATCTTCTCTGTAAAATACTTCATTTCACAACCTCTCCCTATATATAGAATGGATTGTGCCGCGACCCCGCACGATATCCCGAAACCCGGGCATCCGTACGGATCCGCGCCGCGGGCTGCATTTTACCGCATGGTTCCCGCTCGCCGGCCGCGGCGCGGATTCATCTTCGACGCCAAGGAAAATGGATGATATCTCCACGTGCGGGCTTTTCCTTCTTCATTGCCCGCCAGGCATACAGCGAAAGGATTATTCCGCAAGCAACACTATCGACGACAAGGTCGAATATGGTGTCGTTTACCCGCAAGGAGCTTGCGCTGGCAGCCTGGATGACCTCCTGCAGCGCCGCTACGACCGGCACCAATAACAGGATCAACGGAATGGCTTTCCTTTGTGGAAGGTCGCGGAAGATGAAAAGAAGGATCAGGGTCAGCGCCGCATAGAGCACGGCATGCATGATTATATGTGACGCTAGCGTGCCGAACAGCATTTCAAAGGCCGCGGCGTACGAATCGGAGACTGTCATCAGAGAGGCGAAAGGGAACAGGATTCCAACTAATAGAACGATCAACACAAGAAATTTCTTCACGATCCGGCCCTCCCAGGACCTGCGTTTTACAATAGATGTCTTATAGGCGCCGTCATCCGCCGCGCGCCCACCTACTCGTCATCCCCGAGTGTGTTTATCGGGGATCCAGTATCTTTTGGTCATGGATGCGAAAGACGCTGGGTCCCCGACAGGATCACTCGGGGATGACGGCTTGGGTATCATCCCCGAAATCCCATATACTCGCCATCCGCCGCAGGATGGGCGGCGCGATGGTTACGAAGGGGATTCACGGCTCCACATCGTGCTTCATCCAATAGTTGGGGTCTTCATACCGGCCGATATTGCGCTCGGCGTCCGCCTTCATGGGCTGCAGCGCGCCCGGCACCACATAGCGGCCGCTTTCCGGAAACGCCATCCCCGTCCAGGCCTCCCATTCCTGCAGCGTGCCCTCCACCGTCAGGGTGTTGGGCGCAATCCCCAACGGCTGCGCCCCCATCCGCCGGTGCACGCGGATCCACGGATCGAAAGCCGCGCCGTCGGACCGTTTCCATTCCACATAGCGATCCATGGGAATGAGCGGGTAGCGGCTCTTCCACGTGGGCCGGACCGGCGCAATCAGCGCCGGGCAACCCCCTTTCCGCGCCGCCGCTTTCATCTCCTCCACCAGGACGCGGCTCAGACCCTTTCCGCGATGCTCGGGGCGGACCATGGCGGCCACGGCCGAAAACGCATTCGGAGTCAGGCGGCGGGCGGCGGTTTGCTCTGCGCGGACGAGAATTTCTTCTATGGTCGCCGGAAGATCCGCCGCGCTTCCGTCCCACACCAGGGGAACGCTGTGCCCGACGGCCATCAGGCCGCCCGAATCATCCCATAACAACAGCTGATAGGGCGCGAAGCGTTCGAACAGCAGATGCCACCGGGTGATATTGCCGTGCAACAGGAACATCGGCCAGGATTGGTCGCTGAGGCCGTCGATCCGATCCCGCGCATCGGGCCGTTGGGCGAAGGTCGTCAGGTCGTAAGCCATCATTCTCTCCCGCAGAACGCAACAATACCATTAACCGTACGGCGGACGGTGCGAAGAATCCCGGCCGGTCTATTACGGAGAAAGCGGATCACCACACTCCCGGGATAAGCTTGTGCTTTGTCCGCTGCGCGTACGCCCGATACCCCGGAAGCCGGTGCTGCAGAAAACGGTCTTCGTACGCCGTCAACCACACATAGCCGGCGATCATCACGCCGCAGGCCAGTACGTTCCACCACACCGGAAAGGCCAACGCCGCACCCGGATAGATCAACAGCGTCAGGGCGTAGATCGGGTGGCGGACGCAGCGGTACGGCCCTTCGGTGACCACCCGATGATGTTCCTTGATTTCCACATTTCCGCTCCAATTGCCCCGCAGATAGGCAAAGCGGATTCCATAAGCCGAACCGATACCGGCGATCAACAGGACGGCGCCGGCGGTTCCCACGGCGCCGCTTCGGATGAGGAGGTACCGTTCGAGATATCCCAAACAGATCGAAAATTGCGTCGCCAGGATGCACAACCCGCCGGCCCCCATCACGAGCACGAAATAGAGGTACTGCCGGGCGCCCTGGGCATGCACGGCCCGCCGGGTATCCTTCACGATCAGCGTACCGCCCCGGAAATAAATGACGATCAAAGAGGCGGATACGAAAAACGCCAGCCATCGCATAATCGAAAGCAACATGGGGAGAATTCCTGCGGCAGCGATATCTTCGGGACAAACCGCGGTGCGCATCGTCCCTTTAACGGATCCATCAGGGGAAGGCGAACCACGCCAGAATGGCGGCGGCGAAAAACCCGATCCACGAAAGGTGCCGGCCGCGGGTGACCGCCAAGGCCAGCAGCCCGCTGGCCGCAAACGCGGCGGAGAGGACGCGCGCCACATCACGCGGCGCGGCGCCGCCGGGCGCGGCGAGCAGCGCGAGCAATCCCGCGAAGCCCAGCCAGGCCGCCGTGGCAAGGTGCCAGCCGAACCGCAGCGTCCGCCGGAAGAATACGGGCCTGCTGAACACCTTCGCCAGATCCACCCGGTCGAACAGCCGCGCGAGAATGTACCGCTCGCCGAAAAACGAATGTACCGCCCCCAGCAGGACGGCGATGCCCGCCGCCGCCAACAATCCAACACTCATCGTGATCCTCTCCTTTTAATAAACGTCTTTTCGTTACATATACCCGCCGGTCAAGGGCAGGGAAAGCCGGCGGTTTTCATTCGCCGAGCCAAAGCAGCGCCGACTCCGCTTCATCGAAAACGCGGATGTTCAATCCGTAACTTTGGGCCAGCGACTCCAGGAACCAGCCCATCCCGATGGTCCGTTTGACATCGATGACGGCGACTTGCTCCACGCCCTTCCCCTCCAGACCCTGCATGATCTCCCGGACAAGATAATTGATGTCCGTGAAGCCGAAGTAACCGTACAATTCCCGCACATCCACGAGAATTTTGGAGAGTCTCTTTTCCACGGCGGCTTGGAATACCTTCATCGTCATTTCTTCCACCGTCTGCCTTGACCGCACGCCGCTCGTGAGCACATGCAGGCAATCGGCCCGTTCATTCATTTTCAGCATCCATTCCTGTGGATCCGCCATTCTCCAACCTCCGCTCGTCCCGGT
>JBJYXS010000091.1:0-6280 GCA_046260075.1 Anaerolineales bacterium
CTCCTTATCCGTCCTTCGGCAGGCGGCTGCGGATCTCGGCGGCGTTGCGTGCCATGATTTCCAGCCGTTCGATCTGCCCTTTCAACACGCGTTTCCCCTTGGCGGTCAGGAGGTAGGTTTTCCGGCGGTCCTCCTCCTTCACCATCGCGATCAGCCCTTCGGATTCGAAGCTGGTGAACATCCCATAGAGCGTTCCGGGACCCACGGAAACGGTCCCGTCGCTGATCTCCGCCACTTTTTGCATCACACCATACCCGTGCAGCGGCTCGGTCAGGGCCAGCATGACGTAGAACATGGATTCCGTCAGGGGGAGGTACTTGCGGATATCGTCCCGTTTGGCCATTGTGCCGTCCTTTATATCGGAACTCGTTGTACCGAGAAACGATGTAGCGATTAACGATATAACGGTTAACGATATAGTAGCATAACCCCGGCGATTGTCAAGGGATGAAAACGGGCAAATGGGAGGAGCGGAGCCTTATCCCCGGGCGGCCGTCGAACCGGTCATTGACTCGGCAAATGGCGGACCGCTTCCCGCCGGCCCCGGTCGCCTGTGCTAGAATCCTCGGGGAGCATATGCGCATCCTCCGCCTGTCGCTTGCCAACTTTCGCAATTACATCCGCCTGGAAACCGCGTTCCCGCGCGGCGCTATCCTGCTGGCCGGCCCCAATGCGCAGGGAAAGACCTCGCTCCTCGAGGCCGTTTACGTCTTCACCCACGCCCGTTCGCCGTTGGCCGACAACGACCGGCAGTTGATCAATTTCCTGGCCCTGCGGGAAGAGCAACCCTTCGCGCGCCTGGAGGCGGAGGCGGAGGACGCCTCCGGCACGGTCCATCTGGAAGTGCGGCTGTTTTTCGAGCGCACGGCCCAGGGCGAGCGCCGTTTCCGAAAGCATGTGCTGGTCAACTCCGTCCGGCGCAAGCCGTCCGAGCTGCCCGGCGTATTCCGGGCGCTGCTCTTCCTGCCGCAGGAACTGCGTGTGGTCGAGGGGGCGCCGGCGGACCGCCGCCGCCATATCGACGAAACGGCCACCCAGGCCGATCCGGCTTACCGTACCGCGATGGGGCAATACCATCACGCGCTGACTCAGCGCAATGCGCTGCTCCGCACGCTGCAAGATTCCGGAGGGGATCCGGCCCAGCTGGACGTGTGGGACGAACCGCTGGCGGCCTCCGGATCGACGCTGCTGCTGGGGCGGGCTCGTGCATTGGCCGAGATCGAGAGCCTGGCCGCGCCGCTGCATCGGAGGCTGACCCACGACACGGAAACGCTGCACGTCCGCTACTGCCCGGCCTGGGATCCTTCCCGGCCGCTGGAAAACGGGGATCGCAGGCAGCGGGAACTCCCGATCGACGCCGCGGTCGACCACACCAAATGGAAGGCGGCCGAAGTGCACGGCATGCTGCTGGAACACTTGCGGAAGGGCCGGGATCGGGCGATCCGCCGCGGCGTTACCGGATCCGGTCCGCACCGCGATGAAATCCGTTTCTTGGCCAACGGCATCGACCTGACCTCCTACGGATCGCGCGGGCAGGCGCGCACCGCCCTTCTGGCGCTCAAATTGGCGGAAGTGGAGTGGCTGCGGGCGCGCGGCGGCGAATGGCCGGTGCTGCTGCTCGACGAGGTGTTCTCGGAGCTGGACATCCGCCGGCGAGAGGACCTGCTCGGTGATCTGGAACGAGCCGACCAAGTGTTCACCACTGCCAGCGATCCGGAGATGCTCCCCCTCGCCTACCGCAAACGCGCCCATGCTTGGTGGGTGGAGGGCGGCACGCTGAAGCCGTTTGCGTTGGGGAAGAAAGAATAGACGGGATCTACGGGATGCTTCAGGATTATTCTTATTCAGCGGCACTATGATTTATATGGATTGGGATAATTAAAAAGTTTAGTCGTCGATATCTGCGGAAAGAAAAAGCGGTTCTTCAATCGCATAATCGTCGAATACCACATCCATGAAATCCGTGCGGATGCCGGCGTGGCCGGGGCCGGCCAACGGGTGCGAAGGATCGCAGAGCTCTTCCGCCTGCAGGGCCAGGC
This sequence comes from Anaerolineales bacterium, assembly GCA_046260075.1. Taxonomy (GTDB): domain Bacteria; phylum Chloroflexota; class Anaerolineae; order Anaerolineales; family RBG-16-64-43; genus JAFGKK01. The sequence continues at coordinate 2,040 of JBJYXS010000091.1, forward strand.
TCCAGAATCCGCTCCGGTCCGGATCGATGTACAGCTGAATAATCAGGCGGTCGGCCTCGGCGAGCACGACGGTGCGCAAGCCGATCCATGTGTCGTGGGGGATAAGGTTCGGAAAAGCCGCACGGTCGTATGCGCCGGGAAACCAGGCGGATTCCGCCAGAGTGGTATAAGCGCCGCCGGCCTTCTTCTTAATTACTGCGTAACCATCCACGCGCAGACCGGCGTAGAACAGGTTGTCCCCGTCGATGTACCGGCTGAAGAGCAGCACGCCGTTCGATTCGTTCCGGTTGACGCTCGCGCTGAGATTGTCGGCCGCTATTCGGAAGTACACCTCCTGAACGGGCGTCGACCAAGTGGAACGGGTGATCAGCCGGAAGAGATTTTGCGGATGTGCTCCCTGGTCGGTGTCCCATGGATTGGACAGCAGATACGCCTGCCGCCATCGGGAGGACGGCGGAGCCTCGCCGATCGATGTGCTGCCGATTCCATCCTCCTGCAGGAACCATCCGCCCGAATTCACCCACCAATCGGGGCTGGCGCTCTTTTCCATCCGGTCCGTTTCCTCCAGCACTCCGTCGACGTCGAAAGAATCCGCAAAGAGTCGGTTTTCGATCCGGGTCGGAGAGAGGGTCGGGGTGAGGGTGGGTGTGAGGGTTCGTGTTGCGGTGGGGGAGGGAGACGGGGTCCGGGTTGACGGCGAAAGGAGGGCAACCGAGAGCGGGTTGCATAAAAGAGGTATGGAAAGAAGGATTACCCCGCGGAAGAGGAGTTTCATATGAGAAATGGTAAGGCTTTTACCGAAAAGACGCAAAGATTGCGAAGCGTTTTTTAGGGAAAACTTTGCGACCTTGGCGGCTTTGCGGTGATAGGGTTTTCAAGAGGCGATTATTAATTGGCTGCGCGGACATCCAAGGAAAGCACTTCCAATTCTGCGTCGCCCTGCTCCGGCCCCCAGACGCTGACGCCGACCATCCCGTGGTCCGCATCGTGCTGCAACAACTCCGACTCCACGCCCCAGATTCCATTGAACAGGCAGTGCACGGTATTGCCTTCCACGGATATCCCGGCCTCGATTTCGAGTCCCAATAGCAGGCTGAGATCGGTGTACCGGCCCGGCCCCTCGAGGATTTCGCCGTCGACGGATTCCCCGTACGAGACTCCGTTCGGACCGAAGGAGCAGAACGCGAAATTCTTACGGCGGTCCACCCGGGCCAGGATGGAAAAGGATTCGCCGCTCAACAGCCGGGCGCGCAGCGTGAGTTCGAAATCCGTCCACAAATATGTGCCGTCCAGGTAGGAGCTGGCGCCGGTGCCGTCCGCCGCGGCGGAAAGGGTAAGCCGTCCGGGCGAGAATGTCGTATCGCCCCAGCCGTCGATCCAGCCGGCGTTCGTCTCCATCCGCGTGGAAAAATCGCCGGGTTTGTCTTCTCCGCCCCGCACCGCCGCCAGCAGGTCATCGGCTTCCCAATCCGGCTTTGCCTCGAGCCGCCGGATCTGGAAGGTGTCTTCCGCCGGGTAATTGCGGACGACCGCATCGCCCCAGGCCTGGTAAAAGGCCATGTGGAAAAGGGCGAAGGCCGCCTTGTGAATTACGGGGACGGCCTGTACGGCGTTGTTGACGCTGTTCTGGCCGTAATCCCCATACGGATAGGCAAAGGACCGGATGTCGACGCCGAACCGTTCCGTGAGTTGCCGCTTGGATTCCAGCAGGTCCAGGGTGATCCGTTGTTCGTACTCGGTATCGTTCTCCAGCCGCGCGGATTCCGGCAGCCAAAGTTTGTTGCTGAGCGCATGTCCCGTCGCGCCGGTCAGGCTGATCGCCGCACTGTGGTGGATATCGTGGCCGTGGGATCCCAGCTCCCACCGTCCGGAGGCGATCATCTCCCGGTATTCGTCTTCGGTCAGGTAAAAATCATTTTCTTCCGAGATGGTCGAGGTGATGACGAACATCAGGGCCCGGTAGTCCAGCGCTTGAAGGACCGGATCGGCCGGATAGTAGGAGTCCTTCCGGCCGTCGTCGAAGGTCAGCAGGAAGGATTTTTCCGGCAGCGGCCGCCCGCTGCGCAGAAACGCTTCAACCTCCTCCGAGCCGACGGTTTGGTAGCCTTCCTGTTTCAGCGCGTACATCTGGTCCTTGAACTGCTGCCATCCCACCAGGTCGTCCGTGGCGTCCTCGCTGATGCCGTGATAAAGCAGCACGACCAGGGATCGGGCGGTTTCGCCGGATGCGGCGGGGGATTCGGGGATGTCGGCGATCAGTTCGGATTCCTTTGTCGCCAGATAATCAAATTTCGATGGTATCCCGGTCCGCCAAAATTCCAGTTTCTCCGATGAGGGAATTTCCTGCCCGAGGAAGTGGCTGCCGCCGAACATCAGGCACGCCAACAGGAGGAACAACAGGAAGAAAATGAACTTCGTCCGGCCGATGCCTTTGATCATCCCGCTTACCTTGTCCCCCACTTCCGGTTCTGGATCGTCGCCACCGAGTAGAACAGGACGAACGACAGGAACACCATGTTGACCGCGGACCACACGAACACGTACGGCCAATATTTGTTCTCGCGGGAGATCCAGCGGTAGTAGAGGGTCATGAGGAACGACATCATGAAGACGCCGGATATGTAATACAGCGGAAGGGCTCCGTTGATAACGGGCCCCAGGATCAGCGATTTGACTGCGATGAAGGGGGTGATGATCGAAATGACGAACAGGGGAAAGAAGTAGGTGAGGGCGACGAACGGTTCGCGCCGCAGGATGAATTTGCTGGCGAAGATGGAATTGACCAGCCAACCTTTTTTCCAGCGGATCTGCTGCTTGAGAAACTTCTTCAGCGTGTCCGGACAAATAGTGAAGGCGCGTACCTCTTCCGAATAGATGGTGCGGAATTTCTGCCGCAACACCCAATTGGTCAGCGCCCGGTCCTCGCCCCAGGTGACGGGCAATCCGAGGAATTTCTCCGCCAACCATGTATCGAGGATCGGCAGGATGACGGATCGGCGGTAGGCGGATGAACATCCGCTGCAGCAGAAGACGGTCAGGAAGGCGGATTCGGCCGCCTTCAACACCCGGAACGAAACAAAGTAATAGGCGGCTTGCATCCGCGTTAGCAGGTTCTTTTCGGCGTTGGCCGGTTCGGCGTGCGCGCAGACGGCGCCGACCTCCGGATTGCGGAACGGTCGGATCAGGTTGCGGAAGGTCCGGGGAGAGATGTGACTGTCGCTGTCGAGCTGGATGATGATCTCGCCGCCGGCCCGGCGGATCCCCTCGGCCATGCCGTGGCGTTTGCCGCGGTTTTCCTTCCAATCGACGACGGCCAAGCGTTTGTACCGTTTCTGCAGATCGCGCAGTATGTCGATCGTCCGGTCCGTGCTCCCGTCGTTGATAACGATGACCTCCAGTTTGTCCTTCGGATAGTGGGCTTCGAAGCACTTGGCCACCGTGTGGGCGATGGCCTCCTCTTCGTTCTTGCAGGGAATGACGAAGGTCACCGGCGGCTCGTAGGCTTCCGCGGCCGGATCCGCCGCCGGCGCGAGGTAGGTATGGTTGGTCCGGCGGTACAGCATTGCGCTCAGCAGACGCGAGAGCTGGAACATCGTGATCCCGACCGTATAGACAAAAAGCGGCGGATCGCCCACGAGGGCGATCGAAGACCGTGATTTTAAATAGATGATCACCAGGAAGGTGGCGAACGCCAGGAACAGCAACGTGGATCGAAACAGGAGGTTTTCGATCCAATGCCAATAGGCCCGTCCGCCCTGTATTCCCCGGCGGGTTGCGGGTCTGGGTTTCGTAATAATGGATGATTCCATAATAATACTGAAGCAGGATAGTACCGATGGACCGGCTCGGACAGGGTACGGTTTTCCTATTGGGACCTATTACTGATCACGATGCGAATTGTCTCCCGGCCGGAGTAGACGGAATCCCAAGCGGCCGATGCGCGCATGGATCATCGGCGCAAACCAAGAAACGAAAAGACGCTAAGGATAATACTGCGGGGATTATCCTTGGCGCCTTTTGGCCGTGAGTTGCGTCGATTTACGAACGCGGTTTTCCCTTATTCAGGATCCCGTGCACGAAGGTTGGCGGATGGGATTATTTCACCTCGAAAGTCAGGTTCTTGACGAGCATTCCATCCACGATCACGCGGACCACATAACTCCCCTTGGAGAATGTTCCCAAAGGAAGAAACGCCTCGCCCGGCTGGACCGACGAGGTCTTGTCCGCCGGGATTCCCCCGC
>JBJYXS010000092.1:0-2874 GCA_046260075.1 Anaerolineales bacterium
CCGTACAGGTGATACCAATTGATGCTGCGTGCTTCTTCATATAAGAAGTGCAGTTCGAGGCGGTGCGCAGCGCCGTATCCCACCGGGGTGGGCCACTGGGCGCGCGCCGTGAAGTGGAACGATTCTTCTCCCAGCTGCACCGATTCCGGCGAGGACGGCCATCCCACCGAGACCAGCATCAGCGGCGGGGATCCGGTTCCGTCCAGCGCAATCGAAAACGCGTCCATACGCGCCGCCGACCAGTCGGTGATTTCCTTCGGCGTGATCTCTCCGTCGGTGTCGGAATCGAGGGCATACCATTCCGAGAGGGCCATCAGCGGGCCGGGGCGGATCGTGGTTTGTACCTCGACGCCCTCCGGGGTGAGGTGCACCTCGTGGGAGAAAAAGTACATGTCCAGCGGGTGCGCCCGTGCGGGAGCGGCGAAGCCCAACGCCCCGATCAGAGCCGGGATCAGAGCCAGCAGGGCCGCACGCCGAAAAAGCGCTTTCGCCGGAAACCGAATGATTCGATGCATCAACCGGATGATCCCTTCGCAAACCGCCGTATTGGGCTTCGGATGATTTGGCCCGCGTATGTCATCTTAGCATTTTTTACTTTGTACGGAGCGGAAATCCCTCCCTCCCCAAATACGTGCTGTAAACTTCTTATGAAGAGATCTTTCCCGGACGTATTGGGGGAGGGAATCGGGAGGAGGGGTAGGTAGGGGTTGACGGAAATTGTTCCGCTTGCGCGCTTACGCGCCGATAAACCTTTCCGCCCAGCCGCCGAGCACCGGATAGCGGAATTCCTTGCCGGAAAGAACCGACACCGCGGCGAACATGCGGATGATGAATTCGCACAATGCGATCAGTAAAAAGGCCGGCGAGACCAACCAAATACCTGTCATCGACAGCATGGCCAGGATCATGCCAATCCCCGGCTCGCTTCCGATCTCTTCCGCCATGGCCGCGGAGACGATGCCGGCCGCCATGCCGCCGACCAGCAGGGTCGAGAAGCAGGTAACGGCGGCCAAATAAACGACCACCCAGGTCAGGCTGAAAAGGATCGCCTGGACCGCCTGAAAGCGGACGAACCGGGATTTGCTCTGCCCCACCGCCAGGACGACCAGTGCGACGATCCACCCGAAAAAATGGCTTAACCCGGCCAGTGTCCGTTCGTCGGAAGATTGGGATGGGGTATTCGATTCCATGGATGGTCTCCCAGTCGGGGCAGGCCCCCGCTTCCCCCGGCGAAGACCGCGCCGAGGGCGGGCGCGAGGACAGGCGGCTGCCTGCCCCGACTACAATGAATGCGGATTTATTCGTGTGCTTCCACTCTATAGGGATGTACGGGCGCAGCATCGCTGCGGTTTTACGCCTGCCCCTAGAATGAATGCGGATTTATTTGTGTGATTCTATCGCCGTTTTGGCGAGTTCCAGGAATTCCTCCAGAGATATCGGGCCCTTGTTTTCCCCGCTGCGCAGCCGGACGGCCACCGTGCCGGCCGCCGCCTCCTTGTCGCCTGTCACCAGCATGTAGGGGATCTTTTGCATCTGCGCGTCACGGATCTTGGCGTTCATCCGATCGGCGCGCACGTCGCACTTGGCGCGTATCCCCGCGGCGAGCAGCTGCTCCTCCACCTTGCGGGCGTACGCTACGTGGCGGTCGGCGATCGGGATGACCATCGCCTGGACCGGAGCGAGCCAGACCGGGAATGCGCCGCCGTAATGCTCGAGCATGACGCCGAAGAAGCGCTCGATCGAGCCGAGCAGCGCGCGGTGGACCATGTAGGGCCGCTTTTCCTTGCCGTCTTCGTCGATGTAGTGCAGGTCGAACCGCTCGGATTCGTTGAAATCAAACTGGATCGTGCTGCACTGCCACTCGCGGCCGAGCGCGTCCTGGATCTTCAGATCGATCTTCGGGCCGTAGAAGGCGCCGCCGCCCTCGTCGATATCGTATTCCAGGCCGGAACGGTCGAGCGATCCGCGCAGGGCATCGATCGCCGCATCCCACTGCGCCGGCTCGCCGACCGCCTTCTCCTTCGGCCGGGTGGCCAGGTAGGCGTGGAATTCGGTGAAGCCGAACGAGCGCAGGATGTGCAGGCAGAACGTCAGCGTGCGGTCGATCTCCTCGGGCATCTGGTCCGGCCGGCAGAAGATGTGCGCGTCGTCCTGGGTGAACCCGCGCACGCGCATCAGCCCGTGCAGCACGCCGGCCTTCTCGTAGCGGTAGACGCTGCCCCATTCGGCGTAGCGGATCGGCAGCTCGCGGTAGGAGCGGATACCGGCCTTGTAGACGTGGATGTGGAACGGGCAGTTCATCGGTTTGACGTAATAATCCTCGTTATCCATTTCCATCGCGGCGTACATGTTCTCGCGGTAGAAGTCGAGGTGGCCGCTGGTTTCCCACAGTTGCCCGCGCCCGACGTGCGGCGAGTACACGAAGTCGTAGCCGTTCTTGAGATGCTCGGCCTTGCAGAATTCCTCGATCAGGTGCCGCACCATCGCGCCCTTGGGGTGCCAGATCGCCAGGCCCGGCCCGACCTCGGGGTTGATCTGGAACAGGTCGAGATCGCGGCCCAGCTTGCGGTGGTCGCGTTTCTTGGCCTCCTCCACCTTCCACAGGTATTCCTCCAGCTCCCGGGCGGTGTTCCAGACCGTGCCGTAGATGCGCTGCAGCATCGGCCGCTTTTCGTCGCCGCGCCAGTAGGCGCCCGAGACGTTCAGCAATTTGACCGCGTCGGGGTTGATCTTTCCGGTGCTTTCCACGTGCGGCCCGCGGCACAGGTCGGTGAACGTGTCGCTGGTGTAGGTGGAAATGGCCGGCGGCTCGCTCAGCGGGTTGCCGTGTTCGTCCTCGGTCCCTTTTTCGAGTCCTTCCACCAGCTCGATCTT
>JBJYXS010000093.1:0-2792 GCA_046260075.1 Anaerolineales bacterium
TGGCCGTCACCATGTCGGAATCCAATCTCGGCGAAGCTTGCCCCGCCTGCCACAGCATGTTTAACAGTAAATTGGTGCAGGTCAAATCCAAAACCTCTCGCGGCGATAAAAAGGAAAACCAGCGCCTGTTCTCGGTTTCCGTCGTCGATATGGCGGGCCGGGAATCGGCGGTGGAATTCACCAATGCCAAGTACCGGGATTTCGAACTGCGGGAGAACGACATCGCCTTGTTCACCTACTTCTCCGGCGAACTGCGGATCGTGCAGAACATGACCACCGGCAAATACATGCGGGTGACCAAGCCGCAGTGCTACCTGGCCGGCTATGTCTACGGCCCCGACAGCGCCGAAGTGCGTCTGCTGCGGGCGTTTCGGGACGGCGTGCTGATCCGTTCCCGATTGCTGACGGGCCTGGTCCGGTTGTATTACCGCCTTAGCCCGTGGCTGATCCGACGGTTCGGCGGGCGCCGCGCCTTCCGGACGGCCGCCAAAGCCATGGTGGATCCAATCGTGCGGCTTTGCGGATGGTTCGCTCGGAACGGGCGGACGGCCGGAGGCGAGGAGTGAACGGCCGAAAGAACCGCCGGTCGGGGATTTTTCTTACGCTGCTCGTCATCCTGCCGATCTCCTGCCTGTGCGGTTTCGAAGAAAGGCCGCCGCTGAAATTTTCGGAAGATCCGTTGCCCGCGGGAAGGGTGGGGGAATACTATCAGGGGGCCGTCGGCGTGCTGAATGCCGAGACGCCGCCGATCGAATTCATTATTTCGGAGGGAGCGTTGCCGGACGGCCTGGAGCTCCAGCCGCATACCATGGCGGCCGGCGGGAACGAAGCATACGAAGCGCTCATCGAGGGCGTCCCGGAAGAACCGGGCACGTTTGTCTTTACGATCCAGGTGCGGTGCTTCGGTACGATGGTGAACGGGCAGGCGGGCGAAAAGGAATACATCCTGATCGTCGGGGAATGATCGGCTGTTGTGCGTCGTTTCCATTGTCGAAGTGTGTAAAAAACGTGGAAGGCGTTCGATCCGCCCCGAAGGGGCGAGCAGAGACCGCCGCTGCTAAGAAAAATGGGGTTGAGAAAAGCGGCGCGGCGGCATCAATCCAGTGCGGCCCGGCCCGGAGACGTTGTGGAATCCCACATGGAATTATCCGCGCGCATAAACGAAATCCTCGCATCCCGGCCGTGCTGCAACCTGGCGACCGCGGCCGCCGCCGGGCTGCCGGAAAGGGAACGGTCGTTTTTCCAATCTTCACGGATGGGGAATTGGACGGCCGTTGCGCTGGCGCATCACATCACGCACCGGGATGAGTGGCGCTGGTACGCCGCCGGAGCCGAAGGCGAACGCTGCCCGGCCGACGACCATCTCCGGGAAGTCTGCCGGCTCATCGGCGATGAGCTGCAGCGGGCGGGATATCCGGCGGAGATCGTCGCCTACCCCGCGGAAAGCGGCCTGCAGTTCCGTTACGTCGCGCAATCCGCCGGCCTCGGGAAAATCGGCGTCAACGCGCATCTCTTCCATCCCGTATGGGGTCCGTGGGTGCACCTCAGGGTCATGGCCACGCCGGCTCCGCTGGATATCCGGCCGGCCGCTTCGGGAGATGCGTTCTGCAACCGCTGCATGCGCTGCGTGGCGGAATGTCCCGCCGGGGCGGTCGCGGAAGATGCGTTTTCAGGCGCCGCCTGCCGCACGTACCGGGCCGCTCAAGGCGAATACGTCCCCTTCGGCCCGGACCGGGAATACCGGTATTGCCTGCGCTGTTTGCTGTCGTGCCCGCAAGGGCGGCGGCCCGAGGGGTTTTAACTTCGCATTCCGTGCGGCCGGTTCGGGGTTCGATACCGCGGCGCCGGTCAACAAAGGATGATGCCCATGATATCCCGTCTGCTCCAATCCATCTTGACCGTTTACGAACGCGAGTATCCGCCGGACCGGCTGGAAAACCTGCGCGTCCGGCCGGCGACAAAGGAAGAAATCGAACAGCTGGAAGCGGAATCCGGGGAGGCGTTGCCGGACGACTTCCGTGAATATCTGCTGCGTAACGGCTTGCGTATTGCGTTCGACGGCAATTATGAAAGCCTGCGGCCCGGCGGCATGCTGTCCAGCCTGCGGATCATGAACGGGCAACTGCGCAAGGGTGCGTTTTCCGACGGGCGGGTCGAAGCCCATATACGGGATGGCTTCGGGAATTGGAAAGGGGACATCATCCGCGAAGTCTGGTGGTCCGAAAAGTGGATCCCGTTCGCGGAGGACGGCTGCGGGAATATGCTGTGCATCGACTGCGATCCGGGGAAGAACGGCCGCAAGTATCAGTTGTTGAACATGGAAATCCAGGACGGTCAGGGGCCTTTCGCCTCCGCCTTCCGGTCGTTCACGGAGTTCCTGCAACATCACGTAGACCTGCTGAACCAGGGCAAGTACGACGTCAGGGATTGGGGTCTGGAAATAAATGATGCGAAATAGAAAAGGGTCCGCCGCCGCGCCGGCGGCCTTTTCCGGCAGGCGGCCCGGCGGAGAGCCGAGTACAATGAGCTGGCCGCCGCGCGGCCGGAGGGCGGATCGGCGTTGCGGCGGATCCTTGGACGGCGAATAAACGGGAGGCGTACGCATGTTGCCCCAGCGGCTTACCGCGGTTCTCCTTCTATTGCCCTTGCTGGCGGTTCTCGGCGTCGGCGTGAAGTACTTCATCGCTTACGAACGGAAGGAAGCGAGCGGAAAGGGCAAGCAGTTTATCGGCTACAACCGGCTGTTCCTTGCCATGGTCGGGATCGGGTACTTCAGCATTTATCTGTTCTGG
>JBJYXS010000094.1:0-13331 GCA_046260075.1 Anaerolineales bacterium
TCAATTTGAGGAAATGCCGGCTGTCGCATCCAGTTTTTTTGGATGGTAGAATTCCAGCATATGGAATATTTGGGTGAAAATCAGCAGCCCGCTTTTTCGGGCTGTCCAATGGGAGAAAATCATGCAGATAGTTCTGGGATGCGATCATGCGGGGTTCCCGCTCAAGCAAGTCGTGCAGGATGTGGTGCGCGCGGCGGGCCACCAAGTGGTGGACGTCGGCACCGATTCGACCGATCCGGTCGACTATCCGGATATCGCAGAGCGGGTCGGGCGGGCGATTGTGGAGGGTCGAGCGCAGAGAGGCATCTTGCTGTGCGGATCTGGCGTCGGAGCCTGCATTGCCGTGAATAAAATCGCCGGAATTTATGCCGGTGTGTGCCACGATACGTATTCCGCCCATCAGGCTGTCGAACATGACGACATGAACGTTCTGTGTTTGGGGGCCCGTATCATCGGGACGGAACTTGCGCGCGAAGTAGTGCAATCCTTCTTGAGTGCGGAATTCTCGAAAGACGAGCGGCACCGGCGGCGGGTGGGAAAGGTCCGCAACATGGAATCCAAGTCCATGGGGAAGGCTGGATCATGACATCGAACCCTCTTCTCCGCTTGAACAATATGGGGCAGTCCGTTTGGTACGACAATATCCGCCGTGGTCTGATGGAATCCGGGGAACTGGCACGGATGGTCGCCGCGGGTGAAATCCGCGGAGTTACCTCGAACCCGACGATCTTCGAAAAGGCCATCGCCCACTCCGGTGAATACGATTCGGCGATTCGCCGGCTGTCGGGGAAGGACACGAAGGCCGCCCAGGCCTATGAGCAATTGGCCGTGGAGGATATCCGCGCGGCGGCGGACGTGTTCCGACCTGTCCACGACTCCAGCGGCGGCCTGGACGGATATATCTCCCTGGAAGTCTCCCCCGCACTGGCCAACGATACCGACGCTACCGTGCGGGAAGCCGTCCGGTTGTACAACGATATCGAACGGCCAAACCTGATGATTAAGATTCCCGGCACCGCGGCGGGCGTGGAGGCGGTCCGGCGGGCGATCTGCGAAGGCATATCGGTCAACGTGACGCTGTTGTTCTCGGTCGCGCGCTACCGGGAAGTAATGGCAGCCTACCTGGGCGGATTGGAAGACCGGATCGCTCATGGATTGCGGGTGGATAAAATCGCATCGGTTGCGTCGTTTTTCATTTCAAGGGTGGATTCGAAGGTTGACCTATTGCTGGATCAGGCGTTCCGCGATCTCTTGATTTCCGAGGATACGTTGCGCGCCCTGAGGGGAAAGGCGGCAATCGCAAACGCGAAATTGGCCTATCAGGCTTTTTCGGAGTTCTTCCGGGAACCGCGCTGGGTGAAGGCGGCCTCGTACGGCGCCAGGATCCAGCGTCCCCTTTGGGCATCGACCAGCACAAAAGATCCCGCCTACCCGGATACCTACTACGTGGATGCGCTGGTTGCGCGAGATACGGTGAATACCATGCCGCCCGCCACGATCGACGCCTATCGCGACCACGGAAATCCCGCATTGAGGATAGACAAGGATCTCGAAGCAGCGCGTGCATTGCCGCAGGAGCTGGCCCAGGCCGGGATTGGAATGGAACAAGTGACCTACAAACTGGAACTGGAAGGCGTACAGGCGTTCTATAAGTCGTACGAATCCCTTCTTAACACCATTACAGAAAAATTGGAGGGTTAGGAAATCAGCGGATCCCGTCCGGAGTCAGTGCCTATCTTGCACAACGGGCCGCAGACGGTTATAATGCCGCCGTTTCAGAGGGAACCGGGCGGGGTCGGGCTCACGGTTCATTTACCGGAGCACCGGCCCCCATTCATGCCCGGTAATTTAAGGCTCGCCTCTCCGGATCATGCCGTCCCCCAGCCCGCACCGTATCGGCTTTTGGAGGAACCGCCCTATCGCGGAAGCAAGGAGAAGTAAGGCCGTCTGAATAATCGGAGGCATCGATGACTGAACAAATTGGTACGGGCGAAAAAATACCCTTGGCGGACCTCAAGCCGAAGACCGAATTAAAGGGAACCGTTTCCCGGATCGAGCTTTCCGGCGCTGTGGTCGATGTCGGCGCCGAACGCGAAGGCTTGCTGCACGTATCCGCAATGGGCAAGGAAAAGGTAAACCGGGTCCAGGATGTGCTACAAGCCGGGCAAGAGATTACGGTCTGGGTGAAGAAGGTCAATGTGCGGAAAGGCGAATTGCAATTAACCATGATTCCGCCGCTGGCCCATGAGTGGAAAGAGATGCGCAACGGCACGGTGGTCCATGGCAAGGTGACCCGGGTGGAGAAATTCGGTGTCTTTCTGGATTTCGGCGCCGAACGACCGGGGCTGATCCATATCAGCGAACTCTCCAACGAATATGTGAAAGATATCTCCACCGTGGCGAGCGTCGGTGATGAACTCGATGCGGTAATTCTGGAAGTCGATCGGAAGAAGAAACAGGTGCATCTCAGCCGCAAGGCCATGGAAGCGGATAGGCAACCCAAGGTGGAAGAAGAAGTGGAACCCGACGAGCCGGAGGTGAAAACCATCACCGCCATGGAAGCCGCCTTCCTGAAGGCTCAATCCGGTCAGTCCGGAATGATGCCCTCCGCGGGATCCCAAAACCAAAAATCACAGAACAGGAACCGGCAGCAACAGGAAGACATACTCAGCCGAACCCTTCAATCCTCACCGCGTAAATAAAAAAAAAGGCGGTTGGAAAACCAACCGCCTGTTTTCTTGTTTGAGATTATCCCCCGGACGAGACGTCAACGTTCATCGGTGTCCCAATCCTCATCCTCGTCCTCGTCTTCGATTTCGAAACCCGCTTCCTCGCTTTCCCAATCCTCGTCAAACTCGTCGTCATCCCATTCCTCTTCGTTTTCCGATTCTTCGGACTGGGAGTACGTCTGACAGCCGGTATCGGGATCCAACTCAATGGCTGCGGCGCCGCAGTAATGATCCTCCAGGAAGATGCAATCAATGTATCGGCAGCGTATCCTGGGCATGAAACCTCCTCCGAATATGACTCCCGAAATAGGATCGAAACCGCCTATTGCCGGCTCCGGTGATCCGCAGAGTACCGCGGTGGAGCAATTTTACTCTACGGCAGAAAATCTGTCCGGTCAAGTACTTATGGGAAAATCCCGGCCGTCCTCTTAAGGCCGCACCCGGCGGGCTTCCAGGACATTCGGCAGGGCTTCGATCCGGCTCAACACCCGGCTGAGCTGGGTGAGATCGGTTACTTCCATCAACATGTCGATGGTCGCCTGATGGGCCTTGGTGCTGACGTTCACCTTGCGCATGCTGATGTGATCTTCGGTGACGACCGAGGATACATCGCGGAGGAGTCCTTCCCGGTCGAAAGCCGTGATCCGGACTTCCACCGGATAAGTACGTACGATGCGACCCCATGAGACCCGCACCAACCGTTCCTTGTCGGGAATGCGGAGGATATTCTTGCAATCGGTCCGGTGGATGGTGGCCCCCTGCCCGCGGGTGATGTATCCGACGATGGCATCCCCCGGAACCGGCTTGCAACAGCGGGCAAGATTGGTCAGCATCCCCCGCAGGCCGGTTACGTTGATGTCGCCGGTGGTTGTGCCCGACGGCACCCCGGCCGCCGGAGTGATGTCGAGGCCGGTTTGATCGGTTTCCAGGATCTTCGAGACGATGCGGGCCGGCGCCACATCGCCCGAACCGATGGCCGCCAGGAAATCGTTGGTTGTGGAAAAACCGGCTTGTTTAGCCAGGGTTTCCAACGTGATGTTGTCGGCGCCCAGCCGGCGCAGTTCCCGTTCGAGGATCTCGCGTCCGGTCGCCACCTTCTGTTCTATATCCTGGTGCTTGAACCATTGGCGGATCTTCGTTAAAGCTCGCTGGGATTTCACCAACCGCAGATGCGGATTCAACCAATCCCGGCTGGGACCGCCGCTGCGGGTGGTGATGATTTCCACCTGGTCGCCGGTCCGCAGCAGATAATCCAGGGAGACCATTTTCCCGTTGACCCGCGCGCCCCGGCAATGATGGCCGATCTCGGTGTGGACATGATAGGCGAAATCAATCGGCGTCGAACCGGCTGGCATGTCGAACACGTCCCCCTTGGGGGTGAAAGCGTACACCCGGTCTTCGAACACGTCGCTTTTCAGGCCGTCCAGGAAGTCGCCGGCGTCGGGCACTTCCTGCCGCCAATCCATCAAGCTGCGCAACCACAGCACGCGCCGTTCGAATTTCTCGTCGCGTTTCGAACCTTCCTCCTTGTACCGCCAATGGGCGGCGATCCCGAGTTCGGCGCTGATGTGCATTTCCGGTGTGCGGATCTGCACCTCGAGGGTTTTCCCGTCCTCGTACACCACGGCGGTGTGCAGCGATTGGTAGAAGTTATCCTTGGGCGCCGCGATATAGTCGTCGAATTCCTTCGGCAGGGGCACCCAGCGGTTGTGGATGACGCCCAGCGCGACGTAGCAGTTGGGAATGTCCTTTACGATGATCCGCACGGCGCGGACATCGTGCACCGATTCAAAGGGTACTCCCTTGCGCATCATCTTCCGGTAGATGGAATAGATATGCTTGGGCCGTCCGGTGACCTCGGCTTTCACGCCGGCCGTTGTGAGTTCCTGGCGCAAATTGTCAACGATGGACCGCATCATCGATTCGCGGACCGAGCGGCGCTCTTCCAGCAAACCGGCGATTTCCTTGTATTTTTCGGGATTGACGTAATGGAACGCCAAGTCCTCAAGTTCCCATTTCATTTGCCATATTCCCAGGCGGTTGGCCAGAGGCGCAAAAAGTTCCAGGGTCTCCTGGGCGATGGCTTTACGCCGTTCGGGGGTCAGGTGGTCGAGGGTGCGCATATTGTGCAGGCGGTCAGCCAGTTTGATCACCACCACCCGCACATCATCGCCCATGGCAAAAAAGATCTTGCGCAGGGTTTCCACGTCCAGGGCTTTGCGGCGGGCGTCTTCGTCGGCGGGCGGCGGCCGGCCGTCGTCGCGGGTGACGCGCGGCAACTGGGTGAGTTTGGTCACTCCATCCACCAATTTGGCCACTTCGTCGCCGAAGGCCTTACGGATATCGGCCGTCGTCATCGACGTATCCTCCACCGCGTCATGCAGCAGACCGGCGGCGATGGACGGACCGGGCATGTGAAGATCGGCCAATAATTTGGCTACGGCCAGGCAATGCTGGATGTAGGGTTCGCCGGAGGCGCGGGTTTGCCCCGCATGGGCCTTGAGGGCTTTCTCGTAGGCCCGCTCAATCATCCCGCGGTCTTCCGGGGAGAGATAGGAAAGGGTTTCGGCGAAGGATGAGTATTCCATAGGCGCGAAATGTTGGGATAAGTATACCCCTCCCCATGCAAAATCCGTCGTGCGGCAGACGGTCGGGCTACCTGGCACTCTCCTTGCACGTACCGGAAGGGACCGGGTGCAACCCGGCAGGCCTTTCTCCCAAGCGAAAAACGGCACCTGTCCCGGAGGATCGTATGGCGTTAATGGGGAAGGGGTTCTATATCTGGCAGATTCCGCACTGCGACGGCGGAGATCCGGCGGCTATCGCCTCCCGGGCCGCCGCTGCGGGATTGTCGCATCTGTTGATAAAGATCGCGGATGCGGGCAATGCCTTCAACATCGATAAAAACGGAAGGGATTTGGTCCCGCCCGTCGTCGCCGCTCTGCGCGCCCGGGGCATACAGGCCTGGGGATGGCATTACATCTACGGCTATGATCCGGATGCGGAAGCTCGGGTGGCCGTGCAACGCACCCTGCCCCTGCAATTGGATGGATACGTGATCGACGCGGAAAGCGAATTTCAATATGCCGGCCGGGACGCTGTGGCCCGGTCCTTCTGCCAGCAAGTCCGCGCCGGCCTGGGTTCACTCCCGATTGCACTATCCTCCTACCGGTTTCCCCAATATCACACCGCCTTCCCGTGGAGCGTATTTCTGGAATATTGCGATTACAACTTCCCCCAGGTCTACTGGGAGGGTTCGCACAACGGCGCCGAGCAGTTGGTGCGCAGCTGCACCGAATTCGCGAAGATAGACCCGATCCGCCCGATCATACCCACCGGTCCCGCATACTCCAACGGCGGATGGCGGCCCGCCGCTTACGAATTGACCGCCTTCCTGCAGAAAGCCATGGAATTGGGTCTCTCGGGCGCGAATTTCTGGTCGTACGATTACTCCACCCAGTCCAGCTATCTGGATCTGTGGAATGCCGTTGCGCAGTTCCCCTGGCCGGGCGACCAGCCGATGGATATCGCCCGCCAGCTGACGGCCGCCTGGAATACGCACGACCCCAGCCGGGTGATCGCCTTGTACCAGGATAATGCCGCCCATGTCACCCACACACGGACCGTCGTGGGTGCTCAGCCGGTGACCGATTGGTATACCGAATTGTTCACGCAGCGGCTTCCGGGGGCTTTGTTCCAAATTACCGGTCTGAGCGGGACGGGGAACTCGCGCCATTTCACGTGGACGGCTACAAGTTCCAATGGGACCGTTCAAGACGGCAATGATACTCTGGGCATCCGGGATGACAAGATCCAGTACCACTATACGTTCTTCAACATTCACTGAACGGACATACAATAATATACTAAAGGGGTGGGATATATCCGATTATTTTCCTATCGGATGGTTTCCCGCAACTTCTGATTGACAGAAGGGGTCGGCGGGTTATAATTTCGCAGGAATAAGGGTTGGCCGACTAGGCCGGATGGCTTGCAGGAATGCGGGCCCGGCCGGTCGGCGATGATCCTCATATTGCCCCCGTAGCTCAACGGATAGAGCGCCTGACTTCGAATCAGTAGGCTGGGGGTTCGAGTCCCTCCGGGGGCGCTCGGTATGGCCATACTGACGCGTCGGATGTTGCGCGCCGGATGAGATCGATCGGTAGGTGTGGTGCCGTGCGTCGTTCACGCCGCCTTCTCTTCGGACCGAAAACCGTCAAATTGGAACTCCTGCTTTCACCGCTCTCGCGCCTGCCGATTTCGGTGAACGACGGGCCGGTCGGCGACGCCATTTGCCTTCTGCGCAACGACCTCAAGCGGAAACGGCTGGAACGGATCCAACCCAATTTTTATCTCTCCACGGGATACGGAACGGTGGCGGGCACCACCAATATCGGGCTCGGGTTCTACGACACCCACCCGTTGATCCGCGAGTTGAACAAGGAGTACCGGCATTGGTCCTACAGCCCGGAGGAAATCCTGTCGACCCTGAGGCACGAAGTCGGACATGCCTTCTGCTATGCCTATAAGCTTTATCGGCGGAAGGATTTTCGCAAGATCTTCAACGTCCGCGGCAATTTCTTCCAAACCTACCCGGTCACCGATCGGTACGTCGAACGGGCCAATCCTTGGAGCCGGGATTTCGTCAATCCCAATGGCGACCATTATGCTCAGAAACATCCCGACGACGACTTTGCGGAAACCTTTGCCGTCTGGATCGCCGCCAGCCGCACGTGGCGCAGGAAATACCGTCGTTTTCCCGGCGCGTTAAAAAAACTGGCGTATGTCGATACCATGGTCCGTCAATTGCGTTCCACCGAACCTGTACTGGTGAACGATCCCGCCTTGCTTGACGAGGCGATCGATGAACTGACGATCACTCTGTCCGAGTTCCTGCGGGCCAAGAACATCCAGCGATACCGCCGCGGCGCCACCGGCTATGTGGACGGCGACCTGCGCCGGTTGTTCCACAAACCTTCCTCCCGCGCACGGAAGGCGGACAACTATTTACCGGCGGGCGAGTACCTCAAGGAGCATCGTGCCTTCCTGGCAAAGGGCGTACTGGCGTCCATCAAGGTGGATCCGCTGGCAGTTAAAGATCTGCTCGACAAATGCCAACATCGGGCCCGGGAAATCGGATTGATGTTGCATAAGCGGGAACGGGAGACCAAGCTGATCGAGCTGGCGGCATATATCGCCCACCGTTGCACACTGTACACAAAAACCAATTCGTTTTTCGGTAAATAGCGGACCCCTCTCCCCCTGCTCTCCTCCCGATGGAAGGATTGCCTCCGATGCGCTTAATGGGCATGTTCCAAATTCGGACGCGGCGTGCGGCTTCCGGCCAGCGCGCTTTCGTACAGTGTCAGCATCTGATCGGTGATCCGTTCCCAGGAATACGCACGGGCTACGTTGGCCGCGCGCCGGCCGAGTTCTTGGCGAAGGCGTTCGTCGGAAAGCAGACGCTGCAGTTTTCCGGCCAAAGCCGCCGGATCGGAATCCGGAATGTGGAATCCGGTGAGGCCGTCGCGGATCAGGTAGAGTAATCCCCCCACCCCGGATGCCACGACGGGCGTTCCGCATGCCATCGCCTCCAAGGCAACCATGCCGAACGATTCATATTGCGAGGGCATCACCACGGCCTGCGCGGCGGAATAATAAGATGGCAGTTCTGTTTGCGGCCGTTTTCCCAAAAAGGTTACCACGTTGGCAACGGACAGCGAATCGCGCAGCCCCTGCAAGTGCTGCATCTCCGCGTGCGGATTGCCGGGGTCACCGCCGATTACCATAACGCAGGGACAGGAAGGTGCCAGGAAACCGCGCCGTTGCAGGAGAGCGGCGGCCCGCAACAGGGTTTCCAATCCCTTTAGTCGCTCGATCCGGCCGACATAGAGGACCATCTGGGCATCCTGTGGCAGTCCGATTCGATGGCGGACTTCGGACGCCGGATGGGGATGGAAAAGCTCGAGATCTACGCCCGGGGGGATGACCACCACCTTCCGCAAATCCGCCCGGTACAGCATCTGCAACTGCATCCGTTCGGCGGGGGTGGCGGCGATGATCCGGGTGGCTTCGGAGAGGATGGCCTGTTCGGCTCTGCCGCGTTGCGGATCTTCCAGAGTTCCGCCCAGGCGTGTTTTCATCGCCCCCAGGGTGTGGAACATGTGAACCATGGGGATATGCCAGGTTTGCCGCAAAGACAATCCCGCCAACCCGGAAAGCCAGTAATGGCTGTGGATCAGATCGTACTCGGCTTTCTCCTTCCCCGCGAACCGCAGGATGCCTTCGGTGAAGGGGGGGATGTATTCCGAAAGGCCGTCGCGCGGGAGCGGGATTTCCGGACCGGCGGGAATGTGTATGACCCGATTCCCATTCCCCAAATCGTGGATCACATGGGGAACGTGCTCGTCCTGCGAACGGGTGAAGACATCCACCCGTATCCCCGTCCTGCCCAATGACCGGGTCAGCTCGCGGACATATACGTTCATTCCGCCGGTGTCCTTCCCTCCCAAAGCGGCCAAAGGACATGTATGGTAGGAAAGCATGGCCACGCGCATGGTGTTATTATAGCCTTCCCGATAGACTGCCTTTCTTCTGAAAGGGACGGAAAGGCACGATAGGGCTTGGATCGGCGCCTTGACGGCCGGTTTTCATCAACCGACGGGGTGCGGATAATCCGATTGCGATGATCCAAGACCTTGAAGGGTGCTGTTTTCCGAACACCGGCTTGGAAAACTGCGGTTTTTACCGCCTCTATTGCCCGGAACTTGACCCCGACAATGGGCTCGTGGTATTCTCCACCAGATTTTCCGGCATCAGGGGGACCATATGACAACGGAAGAACGCGCTTATTGGGTTGCTTTCAACCACATCCGGGGAATCGGATGCGCACGTGTGCGGAGATTGCACAAGGCGTTTGGCAGCCTTCGTTCGGCTTGGGAAGCCTCGAGAATCCGCCTGATCGAAGCCGGTGTGGACAATCGCACCGTGGAAGCCCTATTGCGCGGGCGTCCCGCGATTGATCCTCCGGAGGTGCTGGCCCGGTGCATCGATCTCGGATTAAAGGTGTTGATCTGGGCGGATCCGGATTATCCGATCCGATTGAAGGAATTGCCGTCATCTCCGCCGGTGTTGTATGCCCGCGGCGCGGTTACCGCGGAGGATAGCCTGGCAGTGGCGATCGTGGGAACGCGCAAAGCCACTCCGTACGGAAGGGAGGCCGCACGGCGTTTCGCTTCCTTCCTGGCGGGAAACGGCATTACCGTGGTCAGCGGAATGGCCCGCGGGATCGACGGCGAAGCGCATGCCGCGGCTCTTGACGCCGGCGGGCGGACGATTGCAGTCTTGGGATGCGGCGCGGATGTGGTGTATCCTCCGGAACACGGCCGTCTTTCCCGCCGGATAGTTGAATCGGGCGCGGTCCTTAGCGATTACCCGCCCGGCACTCCGCCTGAAGCGGCGAATTTCCCGCCCCGTAACCGGATCATTGCCGGTTTGGCGCTGGCCACACTGGTCGTCGAGGCGGGTGAGGAAAGCGGAGCCCTTTTAACGGCCGGTTATGCGGCGGATTACGGCCGCGACGTTTGCGCCGTTCCCGGCAGCATCTTCCGCCCGGCCAGCAGGGGATGCAACCGGCTGATCGGCGACGGAGCGCAACCGGCGCTTTCGCCGGATGAAATCCTTTCCGCCTTGGACATACAACGGACCGCACCCGCTGTGCAATTGCGGATGAATGCGCCCGAAAGTCCGGTCGAAGCGAAAATCCTCGATATGTTGGGGGCGGAGCCGGTGCATATCGACTTGTTGCGTGCCAAAGTCGGGCTTCCGGTGGAAACGGTTTCGGGCGCGTTGTCGATGATGGAGTTAAAGGGGATGGTTCGAACGGTCGGAGGGATGCAATATGTGGCGGCTTTTCCCAATGTCCCGGAAAACCATCAGGAGTAAATGACGTCGAAATCACGAAGTAATACTCTTCCTTTCCTCGCCGTGCTGATAGCCGGAGGAGGCGGGACTCGTTTGTGGCCGATGTCGCAACCCGACGAACCCAAACAATGCCTGCCTCTGCTGGGCGGTCGGACGCTTTTCGAATCCACCGTTGAACGGTTGTTGAAGTTCATCCCGGCTGAACACATCTTCGTGGTATCGAACCAAGAACTTGCGGAGCTTTTTCGGAATATCGTCAGCGGGATCCCCGAAGAGAACTACTTCTGCGAACCCGCGCCCCGCAATACGGCGCCGGCCATCGCCTTTGCGCTGGCCCGCTTACGGAAGCGTCATCCGCAGTATGTCATGGCCTGCCTTCCGGCAGACCACTATATCGGCCGCATCGACGTATTCCAGGGATTGGTTCGGGCGGCAGGAAGCCTTGC
Organism: Anaerolineales bacterium; assembly: GCA_046260075.1. Taxonomy (GTDB): domain Bacteria; phylum Chloroflexota; class Anaerolineae; order Anaerolineales; family RBG-16-64-43; genus JAFGKK01. The sequence goes on from JBJYXS010000094.1 coordinate 11,099, forward strand.
GGAAAAAGGATTCCTGGTGGCCCTGGGCATCGAACCCACCGGTCCGGTCACCGGATACGGGTACATCGAGCAAGGAGAACCGCTGGATGACGTGCAGGGCGTACACGCCTTCCGGGTCCGACGGTTTACGGAGAAACCTGACGCCCAACAGGCGCGGGAGATGATCCGCCGCGGCGGATACACATGGAATTCCGGTATGTTCTTTTGGCGGTCGGATGTGATCGAAGCGGAATTTGTCCGTCTCCAACCGGACATTGCCCGTGTCATCTCCCCGCTGGCCGAAGCGTTCGAGGGCGAAGTCCGCAGCCCGGAAATCGAGGCGATCTGGAATCCGGTCCCCTCCGTTTCTTTGGATTACGGCATCCTGGAGAAATCCGATGCGGTCGCCGTCCTCCCGGCTCACGGGTTGGAATGGTCCGATATCGGAAGCTGGGATGCCCTGGTCGATCTGTACCGAGCGCATCCGGAATTACAATCGGCGAAAGGCGGCGGGCATGTCGACGTCGGCTCGACATCCGTCACCGTTCTCCGCAAGACGTCTTCGCCGGGACGGATTCTGGCGACCATCGGATTGCGCGACATGATCATCGTGGAAACCGACGAGGCGCTGTTGATTTGCCGGAAAGGCGCCTCTCAGGACGTGCGTACCGTCGTGGAGCGATTGAAACGGCGGAAATGACTATGGTCCAGACCGCGGTGATGAAATCACATCAATCTACGGGAAGGAAGTCAGCAGTTGTATGGAAGGGTATTGTCTGAAGTGCAAAGCCAAACGTGAAATCCTCCAGCCGGAAGCGACGTTTTTTTCCAACGGGAGGCCGGCCACCCGCGGCACATGCGCGGTGTGCGGATCGAAGATCCATAGGATGGGGGCCACCCCTGCTCATGCGGGATTGACCCCTCCCGAACCGGTCAAACGCCGAAAGGAAAAAACCGTCCGTCGGAACGGAAGGCTGGTCATCGTGGAATCGCCAGCCAAGGCCAAAACCGTCGGCAGAATCCTCGGCAAGGGATACCAAGTACGTGCGTCCGTCGGCCATGTGCGCGATCTCCTGCGATCGCAGCTCTCGGTCGATGTGGAAAACGGATTCGCGCCGAAGTACCGGATCCCCAATGAAAAACGGCCGGTGGTGAAGGAACTGAAGGCGCTGGCCCGGCAATCCAAGGAAGTCTACCTCGCGACGGACCCGGACCGTGAGGGGGAGGCCATCGCCTGGCATCTCATGGAAGCCACGGAATTGGAAAAAGAGAGGACCCGCCGGGTGGCGTTCCATGAGATCACAAAATCCGCGGTAGCTGAAGCCTTCAACAATCCACGCGAAATCGATATGAATCTGGTGAATGCCCAACAGACCCGCCGGATACTCGACCGGCTGGTGGGCTATATGCTGAGTCCGCTGCTGTGGGCAAAGGTGCGCAGCCGGCTGTCGGCGGGACGCGTGCAGTCGGTGGCCCTGCGTTTGGTGGTGGAACGGGAGCGGGAGATCAACGCCTTCGAAGCGGTGGAATATTGGTCGATCGCCGCTGATCTCGCAAAGGCCGCCGGCGATGCGCCGTCCTTCCGCGCCAAATTGCAGCGGGTGGACGGCCAAGAGGTCGCACTGCATTCGGAGAAGGAAGCCCGGGAGATGGCGGCGGATCTGGAACGGGCCGCCTTTCGGATCGCGAAGGTCCGGCGCGGAGTGCGCAGGCGAAATCCTTCGGCGCCGTTCACCACCTCCACCATGCAGCAGGAGGCCTCGCGCAAACTCGGCTTCACGCCGAAGAAAACCATGGCCATCGCCCAGCAATTGTACGAAGGCATCGAGATCAATTCGATGGGTATGACCGGGTTGATCACCTATATGCGCACGGATTCGACCCAGGTGGCATCGGCGGCCCAACAGGAGGCCCGGGAGTTCATAACGGAGAAATACGGAAAGGAATTCCTGCCTGAGAAGCCGCCGCAATACCGCACCAAATCGCGCAGCGCGCAGGAAGCGCATGAGGCCATCCGGCCGACGTCGGTTGTGCGCCATCCCAAATCGATCGCGGAGTTCCTCACCCGGGATCAAAAACGCCTGTATACCCTGATCTGGCAGCGGTTCGTGGCCTCGCAGATGGCCCAGGCACTTTTTGATACCGTCCAGGTGGACGTAGAGGCTTCAGGCGCCCGTCAGTACCTCTTACGGGTATCCGGAGCCATGATGCGCTTTCAGGGGTTCCTGGCGGTCTATGAGGAGGCCAAGGACGA
>JBJYXS010000095.1:0-5762 GCA_046260075.1 Anaerolineales bacterium
TATCCGTTGGTACTTGGGATCCTGGAAATCCTCTATGCCGCGAAACTGCTTCGCCGCCAGATGCACCCGAACGTAAAGCCCGCCTATTTCATTGCCGTCATGGAAATCATCGATACGCTGTTCGGTAATGTCATTGCCCTTGTCGTCGGCGTTGCCACGCTGATTTTATACAACGACGTCGCGGTCCGACGTTACTTTGGAGAAACATGAAACCGCACGCATACGACCCTCGCAGGATGACGGGCATTTCGTCGCCGGCAGGGCTACCGTATAAGGGAACCGCCTCGGCGGCGTTTCCCTGTTTCACGCCCTCCAGGGAACCTACGCATGAAACGGCATAAAGTATGGGAAATCCTTCCCGAACCGGATGAATCGGTTTTCGTGGAATTATCGACGATTCCCAAACCCATAGTGCGCACCCTGTTTCACCGGGGGATCGACGATGCGGAATCCGCGCGGTCGTTTTTTCAACCCGGCGACTATCCACCGGCTGATCCTTTCCTGCTGAGCGGCATGGAGGCCGCAGTTGATCGCATTCTGCGGGCGGTTCGTTCCGAAGAAACGGTCGTCGTGTACGGAGATTACGACACCGACGGCGTGACGTCGACGGCGATGCTGGTGGATTTCCTGCAATCCGCCGGCGCTTCTGTTTCCACCTACATTCCCAACCGGTTCGATGAGGGGTACGGGTTGAATCACGACGCCCTGAAGGCACTGGCCGAAAGGGGGGCCCGTCTGATCGTCACCGTCGACTGCGGAGCCCGATCCGTGCAGGAGGCGGCCTTCGCCGCTGAAAAAAACATCGATCTGATCATCACCGACCACCATCCCCCCGGGTCGGAGGAGCCGCCGGTTTGCGCGTTCATAAACCCCAAGCGGGCGGGGTGCCCGTATCCGGAAAAAAACCTGTCCGGCGTCGGCGTGGCGTACCGCTTGGTACAGGCGGTCGCCGGCAGGATAACGGGAAAAGATTGCCCACCCACGGACCGTTATCTGGATCTTGTGGCTATCGGAACCGTTGCTGATATGGTACCGTTGCTGGGGGAGAACCGGTACCTGGTGGAAGCGGGATTGCTGGCCCTGAACGATCCGGACGGCGCGAATCTTCGGCCGGGCGTCGATCAGTTGATGCAAGCGGCAGGCGTCGCCCGTGGAACAGTAACCGCGCAAGGAATTGGTTTTACCCTCGGGCCCAGACTGAACGCCGCCGGCCGTTTGGATACTGCCGATGCCGCAGTGGATCTGCTACTGACCCGCGATCCCCAAAAGGCGCGATCGTTTGCCCGCTCATTAGAAACACAGAACCGCAACCGCCAGTCGATCACCCGTAAGACCGTCCGCGACGCCAGGGCCATCGCTGCCCACGCTCCGGAGTGGGATCCCGGATCCCCGCCGTTATTCATTATGGTGGCTCAGGAAGGATTCCATCCGGGCATCATCGGCCTGGCGGCCACGAGACTCATGGAGGAATTTTATCGCCCCGTCGCTGTGGTCGCCGTTGAAAAGGGACAGGCCCGGGGTTCCATACGGAGCGTTCCGGGATTCCACATCACCCAGGCGTTGGATTCCTGCCGCGATCTGCTGGATCGGTATGGAGGACACGCCGCCGCAGCCGGCTTTTCCACCCGGTCAGACCGTCTGGAGGAGCTGCGGAAAAGGCTTCTCGACCTGGCGGACGAAGCGCTTTCACGGATGTCCCTCCAACCGGTCCTTTCCGTGGATTCGGAAATCCGGCTCGCCGATCTGACTTGGGATCTTCATCGCTGGATCACCCGCTTGGAACCCTGCGGGCAAGGAAATCCGGCGCCGGTGTTTTTCACCCGCAACCTGCGCATCCGGAACAAACGTTGCGTCGGCAAAGACAGCAGCCATCTGAAGTTGTCGCTTTCCGACGGACGATCGGAAATCGACGCCATCGCCTTCGGCTTCGGCCATCTGGAACCCACGCTTTCCGATACGGTGGACGTCGCCTTCTCGCTGGAGGAGAACAATTATTACGGGAGGCGCCTGCAGATGCGGGTGATGGATATCCATGAACCCGCCGGCGCGTCGAACGGAACGGTCAGTCGATAAAGCGGTATTTTATGAGAGCCCAGGTGGCGGCGAACGCGTCTGCCAGGCCGATTTTCTTCCCTTCGGCATATTCCCGCGGATTGAAGGAGATCGGCACTTCGAACAACCGGGCTTTCCGTTTCAACACCTTGGCGGTGATCTCCGGTTCGACATCAAACCGGTTGGAGCGCAAATGGATGCTCTTCAACAAATCCGCCCGGAACACCTTGTACCCCGTTTCCATATCCGACAAAATGCTGTTGTACAGGATGTTCGTTGCAAGGGTCAGAATTTGATTGGCCACCATGTGCCAGAACATCGTTACCCGGTGCTTGGCGCCGAGGAACCGCGAACCGTATACGACATCCGCGTGGCCGGATTCGATCGGTTCCAGCAATGCTGGATATTCCATGGGGTTGTATTCCAGATCCGCATCCTGAATAAGAATTACTTCCCCGTTCGCCCGCTCGAAACCCGTCCGCAACGCCGCGCCTTTTCCGCGGTTTTTCGCATGGAATAGAACGGTTACGGCTGGGGGGGAATCCAGAGTCCGAAGAATTTCGCGGGTGCCATCGGTCGAGCCGTCATCCACAAGGATGATTTCCGACGCTCTACCGGTTGCCTGCACCCGGCGAAGGATTTCCGCCACTGTAGCCCGTTCGTTGAATACGGGAATCACGACGCTTAATTTCATATAAAAGAGAGTATACCGGCTGTGCAGAGGTTGGGCAACCGGTATACCTCATGCTATAATCCTTCACGTAGAGGGAAAAAAGCCCTCGGTTTCCGCACCCGGAGGTGTCCTTTGGCTAAGGCAAATCCCGTAACCATGCCGCGGGCAGCCGATGTGGGCCCCCGCTTCACTCCCACCGTCATCACGCGAATCGAAGACACCGGCCTATCCGCGCTGTGGCTGCAGGACTTGGCGTTGAAAATCTTCTATTTCCGCGGATACCTCACCGGCTTCCGGGTGGCTGAACTCATGGCGTTGCCCTTTACCGGCATCGTCGATCAAATACTCGAAGTCCTCAAGCGCGAAAAACTGATCGAAGTGAAATCCCAAACCGGCATCGGTGACGGCGCATATCAATACGCCATCACCGGACAGGGTATGGTGCGGGCGCGCGAAGCGCTGGACCGCAGCCAATATGCCGGGTCGGCGCCGGTTCCGCTGGCGGATTACAACGCCGCGATCCGCAAACAGGCCCGGGCCCGTCCGGCGGTGAACGCCCGTATCATGCACCAGTGCCTGCAGATGCTGACTCTCTCGGAAACCACCTTTTCCCGAATCGGGCCGGCGGTCAATTCCGGCACATCCATTTTCCTCTACGGCCCTCCGGGAAACGGCAAAACCACCATGGCGCGCTTGATCGGCGATCTGATCCTGCAGGAGGAGATGTACATTCCGTCCGCGCTGGATGTGGAAGGGCATGTCGTCAAGTTGTACGATTCCGTAAACCATAAGGTGATCTCCGAGGATGATGCCTCCTCCAGCCAATCCACCGGCAGCGTCTTAAAAAGCAGCAGCAAGCGGGATCCGCGCTGGGTGCGCATCCGCCGGCCGTTCATCATGGTCGGCGGCGAATTGACCTTGGCCGGCTTGGATCTGGTATACAACGACGTGCAAAAGTATTACGAGGCGCCCTTCCAGGTGAAAGCCAACGGCGGCATCCTGCTGATCGACGATTTCGGCCGCCAGCAGGTACGCCCGCGGGATCTGCTGAACCGGTGGATCGTCCCTCTGGAAAACCGGATCGACTATCTGACGCTGCACACAGGCCAGAAAATCGAAATCCCCTTCGATGTCATGGTTGTGTTCTCGACCAATCTCCCTCCCAAAGACCTCGTCGACGAAGCTTTCCTGCGGAGGCTGCGCCACAAAATCGAAGTGGTGGATCCGACATTCGACGAGTACCGGGAAATATTCAAACGCGTCGCCGACAACAAGGGGGTCGTATACAACGAGCAGGCATTGGCCTATCTGATTCAGGAATACTACATTAAAACCAGCCGCAAACCGCGCGCGTCACATCCCCGGGATATCTGCGATCAAATACTCGATATCAGCCGATACATGGGCACGGACCCCTCCATGACCAAGGACCTGATCGATCGGGCCTCGCTGTCCTATTTCGTGGACATCTAACGCGAGCCGCAGTTGGGCAATCCGCCCACTTAGCCTTAGTTTGCAGGCAGAAGAACCCCGTCGCCGGCAGGATCGATATTGCCGGTTCTCTTTTCGCAGCGGGCGCTACGCTTCCCCTTTCCAGGGAAGTCTTCCGCCTCCTGCAAAACAGAGGGTCACGCGGTTTTCTTGAATCCTCGCAGCGATTTCCATATAATGGATGATGTTCTTATCTTCCGATCGGGAAGGTCATTATGCATGTTCATTCAGGCATCTGGTCGTCCGGCCGACGCGCGGCCGTCGTCGGAGTGCTTACGGTTATCCTCCTTCTTATAACCATCGGCAAGATCGGGGTGACTTGGGACGAGCCGGCATACATGGCGGCGGCAGAGTCCTACAACGGCTGGTTTGACCGTCTCCTGTTCGGCCCGCACGGTGTATTGCATCGCAGTGTCGTCGATGCCGCCTGGGATCCCAACCATGAACACCCTCCCGTCGACAAAATAATCTCCGGGCTGATGTGGACTCTGTCGAGCAACGTCTTCGACGATCTGGTCGCCCGGCGGATGGGAAATATCCTGCTTCTGGGTCTGACGGTTGCGCTGCTGTACCACATGATCGCCGACGAATTGGGGGAGGTGGCGGCATTCGGAACGGCTGCGGCGTTGCTGGCCCTGCCGCGGTTTTTCTTTCATGCTCATTTGGCTGCGCTCGATGTTCCGGCGGCTTGCATGATTGTCATCGTCACTTATATCTTCTGGCGGACCAAGGAAAGCGCGCGGCTCCGGTACACCATCTTGTTGGGTGTCGTCGCGGGGTTTGCCGTCGCCACGAAAATCAATGCGGCGTTCGTCCTGCCGACTCTGTTCCTATGGGTGCTGCTGTTCCGCCGGAGATTGTATCTGCTGATCCGGCTGGGCGTGGCGGCGCTGCTTGCATTGCCGGTTTTTGTGGGGATATGGCCGTGGCTGTACTACGACACGGTCAACCGCATCCGTGAATACATCGAATTCCAAACCGTATCCCATTGGGAAATCGCCCAATATTACCTTCACCAGGTCTTCATGCCTCCGCCATGGCATTTCCCCTTCGTCATGGCCTGGGCGGTCGTTCCGCTGGGCACGACGGTGTTATACCTGGCCGGCATACTGCGCGTGTTCTTCCGCCGGCGTGACCGCGCCTTCCTTTGCCTGATGCTGTTCAATGCTTTGGTGCCGATTCTGCTGTTGGCCGTCCGCCAAAGCATGGTGTACGACAACGAGCGGCTGTTCATGGCCTCCTTCCCGTTTCTCGCCGGTCTGGCAGGCGCCGGGATGGCATGGCTGGCGAACCTGCTGCGCACGGTATTCCATCGTCTGATCCCGTTCCGTCTGGCGACCGGCCTGTCGACCGCGGCGGTCCTGTTGTTCCTGGCCCCGGCCGTTTACAGCATCGTCGCGATGTACCCGCACTTGCTGTCCTATTACTCGGAAGGGGTAGGGGGACTTTACGGCGCAGAGCAACTCGGCCTGGAGACGACCTACTGGTGCGAAAGTTACCGGGAAGCGGTCGATTTCATCAATGAAAATGCCAGTCCCGGCGATAC
>JBJYXS010000096.1:0-4484 GCA_046260075.1 Anaerolineales bacterium
TGGATGATGGGAAGCGAGCGGCCGCGGAAGGATTCGACGATGCGCCGCACATTGGGAAGCACGGCGGACGTGCCGGGGATTTCGCACGGTTGCCCGTCCAAAGTGTCCTTTTGTACGTCGATGGTAAGCAGGGCGGATCTGTTCAGTTGAGGCGTGATATAGGAATCCACCAGTATTCCTCGCTTTCTCTATGAAATGACGGCCCGTCCATCGGGGCCGTCCGGTTGCCAATCCATCCGATTTCTGCGTATTGTACTCGATCGTTATTCCGCCGTCGGGTCCTCCCGCCGGATGTCCTTTGCCGGGCGACAGGCCAAACGGCGTTTTCGGTTTCGGATGCTCCTTTCCTACGCCACCAACCCCAGATCCCGCGCACGGACGACGGCTTCGGAACGGCTGGTCACCTCCAATTTTTTCAGGATATGGGTGACATGCTTTTTGGTGGTGTTCAATGCGATCACGAGCTTTGCCGATATTTCCGCATTGGAATCCCCCAGCGCCAACAGCTGCAGGACCTCCATTTCGCGGTTCGAAAGCGGTTCGATCAACGGCCGGACGGCGGCTTCAGCGGCCGGGCCGTGGTGCAGCAGCCGTCCGATGTACGGATCCAGCGGACCGCTTTTTCCCTCCATCGATTTCAGGAGCAACAGCAGCGGCCGTCCCTCGCGGATAAAGCGGCGGATATAGCGGCCCCTCCGGGCGAGCGACAATGCCCGGCTGAGCGCCGCGACGGCCTTCGCCGGGTCGCGATCCGCCTGCCAAGCCAGGGCCAGCAGGATCAGCCAGTCGATCATCCGATCGGTCCATCCGATCCGTTCGGCGTCCGCGATCCGGTGTTCCAGGTACCCCCGCAGCGTCACCAAATCCGGCAGGCCGGGGGGCGGATTCCGCGGTCCGCCGGGCGCGTGGCAGGCGATGAACGCGCGAGAGAGCGCCAGCGAATCCATTTCATGGTTGTCTTTCAGGTCGCGGTCTTTCGCCCATTCCAGTGCCTTCTCCAATTTCCCCCGCTGCAACCAGTTCCGGACATAGTGCAACCCGGAATAGGCTTTGATTTCCGGTGTGTTTTTTTCCGCCTGCGCCAGATCCGAAGCCGAGGACGGATCGCCGTTCGCCAGTTGAATGTCGGCCAGCGCCGCCAAGCCTTCGGCCGTCTTTTCCGGATTGGATGTCATCTGCAGCAGTTCCAGGCCGGTACGGATCGATTTCTCGGCCGGGCCCAGTTCGTTCCATTCCAGGAGGATCACACCCAGGCTGATATGCAGGACGCCGGAATAAGGAATGGGCGCAGGGGATAGTTCTTCGCCGGCCCGCCCCAGGGTATCGAGCGCGTTCCGGCAAAACGTCTCCGCTTCCGGAAACGCTCCGTGCATACGCAGGATGAGGCATCGGCCGCCGGCGGAAGCGTAGGCATTGAGCCAATCCCCGCTGAGTTCGGCGATGTCCTGGGATTCGCAAAAAGCCCTCTCTGCGGCGGCCAGATCGCCGACATAAATGCAATGCGATCCCAGGATGTAATTCAATCCGCTGCGGAAGCGGAGGAAGTTGGAACCGGCCGGCAGGTCCTTCGCGTCCGGCAAGCCGGCCAGCGCATTGCGGGCGAGGTCGATCACCGTTTGCGGGTCGCGCTTGCGCCAACCCGCGAGGTAGGTGTTGGAAAGATCGATAAAACAGCGGGTCAACTCGAGGTGTTCTTCTTCGGCGGGCCCTTCGGCCGAAGAAGCGGTCAGATTCCGGCGGGCCCGGTCGGCCTCGGCCAGCCAGTGCTCGGCCGCGCGGAGGTTCGACTTCCGCTGAACCCCGGCATGCGCGATGGTATGGGCGTATACGGCGCACAGCAACGGCCGTGAACGGAGCAGATCCTCGGGAAGACTCATCAGCCAGCCGCGAAGCAGTTTCGATTCGCCGCGGAAGAAGAAGGTCAGGGTGTGTGCCTCCAGCAGCCGGATGGCCTGCCCGAAATCCGGCGCGGCCAGGGCGTACGATATCGCCTCGGCCGGAAGGCCTTCCCGCTCGAACCATTCGGCGGCGCGCCGGTGGAGACCGCTTCGCTCCTCGGGCGGAAATTCCCGCTCCAGCCGCCGGCGAAGCAGATCGGCGAACAGCATGTGGTAGCGGTACCAGTAGCGGCGGTTGTCCAAGGGGAGGAGGAAAAGATTGGATTCCTCCAGGCGGCGAATCATCCCTTCCGAATCCGCGAGTCCGGTCACGGCTTCGCACAATGGGCTGCACAGCCGGTCCAGAATGGAGGTCTGGAGCAGGAACGAGCGCACCTCCGCCGGCTGTTGTCCCAAGACTTCCTGGAGCAGGTAATCGACGATATGGCGGTCGTCCCCCGCGAAAGCGGCGACGAATGCATGGCGGTCCGGATGCCGGTGCAGTGAAAGCGCCGCCAGCTGCAGTCCGACGATCCAGCCCTCGGTGCGGTGCTCGAGGCGGGAGATGTCCTCCTCGGGGAGTTCCAGCCGGTGCACCCGGTTGAGGAAGGCGGCGGTTTCCTCGCGGGTGAATCGCAGGTTCGCCGTCCGCGCCTCGGTCAACTGGCCGAGGCTGCGCAGGCGGGCGAGCCGCAAGGGGGGGTCCGCGCGTGTCGTGATGACGATCCGCACATTGGCAGGCAGGCGGTCGATCAGATAGTTCAGGCTGAAGTGGATCAATTCCGTTTCGATGAGGTGATAATCGTCCAGTACCAGGAGGATCGGCCGGGCGGCGGTGGCTAAATCGTTGACCAACGCGGGAATCCCCACATCGAGCGGCGGGAGGGTCTGCGTTTCGAAAGCCCACTGCAGGCTGCGGCCGATCCCCGGATCCGCCGTTTGCAGCGCCGTAACTACGTAGCGCCAGAAGCGGAGCGGATCGTTGTCGTCGCGGTCCAGGGAAAGCCAGGCGGCGCCTTCTCCGACGTGCCGGAGCCATTCGGCGACCAAAGTCGTCTTGCCGAATCCGGCCGGGGCGGAGACGAGGATCAACCGCTGCGGACTTTCCCGGGCGGCGTCCAAGGCCTGCAGCAGGTGCGGCCGGGGCACCAGATCGGCGGGCGGAGGCGGGATGTGCAGCTTGGTCGCGATCAGCTCGTGCGGCATGACGTTCATCATATGCTAGGCGCTGGGAAGTGTCAAAGAAAATGAAGAGATTCGGGATGGATTCCGGCGGAATCCGGCTTTTCCCCTTGCGGATAACAAATCCCCATTGCGATATGCCGTCTTTTACAATACACTTCCCCCCATGGCCGGAAAAAAGATACCGTTGATTCATATCGGAGGCACGCCGCGCGAAATGGGATTGGCGTTCGGACGGGCGCGGAAGGAGTCCGTCCTCCGCATGATTTCTAACCTCAAGGCGCTGCTTGAAAAAACCTACCGCCGGATCCGGCTGACATGGCCCGAGGCCGTACTTCAGGCGCAAAAGTACCTGCCGTTCGCACAGGAATTGACTCCGCGCTACGTCGAGGAGCTGCGCGCCATAGCCGAGGGCGCCGATGTACCGTTTAACGACCTGATGGTTCTCAATTGCGTGGAGGCGATCACCGACGACGCCTTGCACCTGATGGGGTGCACCACCTTTGCAGTGACCCAGGAACGGTCCGCCGACGGCCGGGTGTTGATCGGCCACAACGAAGACTGGCAGCCGCACGACGAAGAGGACGTGTTGCTGATCCGCGCCGAGCCGGAGGGCGAGCCGGCGTTCCTGGCGATGACGTATGGGGGACTGTTGCCGAACATCGGCTTTAACGCCGCCGGCATCTGCCAATGTTGCGATTCGGTCTACCCCAGCGATGTGCGGATCGGGGTGCCGCGCATCTTCGTCTCGCGCGCGGTGCTGGGGGCCGGCTCCATAACGCAGGCGATATCGGCCGCTCTGGCGCCGCAGCGGGCGGCGGGCTACAACCACGTGTTGGTTCACGAAAGCGGCGAGGCGTATAACATCGAAGTGTCGGCGCGGAGATTCGCGATGCGGTATGCCCAGGGAGGGATCCTCGCCCACACCAACCATTATTTGAGCCGCCGCATGGCCCGTCTGGAGAACGATCCCCGGCAACTGATCGGCTCGCGCGTGCGCTATTTCCGGGTCATGCGCCTCCTGCGCGGTTCCCAAAATCACGACAGGAATTCGCTGCAGGAGATCCTGCGCGATCATGTGAATCGTCCGAATTCGATCTGCGCGCATGAGGCGACCGATGAAAAACCGCTCGACCGGCAAAAAACCATCTGTTCGTTGATCATTGACCTGACCGAAAAGCAAATGCATGTGGCCTGGGGGACGCCATGTCAAAACGATTATTATCCATACGGCCTCAAGGCGTAAGCCGGCGCATCGAAGTAAAAAAAACCGGAAGGCGTGAATCGCCTTCCGGTTTTTTCTTTCTCCGATGGGCCGGGCTCATTGCTCGCGCTTGAACCCGCAGGGCGAAAAGATGAGATTCCAGAATACCTCGCTGCGCGCCAGGGCGTTACCGCCCTTGTCGAGGGCGACGAACTGGTACT
>JBJYXS010000097.1:0-24385 GCA_046260075.1 Anaerolineales bacterium
CCGAGGGTCGGATCCACGCCCGGGAATTTCTCGAACGCCCAGCGTGGAATCTTCACCACGACGTAATCCAGCGAAGGTTCGAAACCGACCTTGGTCTGGCCGGTGATGTCGTTGGGGATTTCATCGAGCGTATACCCCACCGCGACCAGCGCGGCGACCTTGGCGATCGGGAAGCCGGTGGCCTTCGAAGCCAGGGCCGAAGAGCGCGAAACCCGCGGATTCATCTCGATCACCAATGCGCGTCCGTCGGCCGGGTTGACGGCGAACTGCACGTTCGAACCGCCGGTTTCGATCTCCACCGCCCGCATCACCCGCCGGGCCAGGTCACGCAGGATCTGGTATTCGCGGTCGGTGAGGGTCTGAGCCGGAGCGATGGTGATGCTGTCGCCGGTGTGTATGCCCATCGGGTCGAGGTTCTCGATGCTGCACACCACGACGAAATTATCGGCCCGGTCGCGCATCACCTCAAGCTCGAATTCCTTCCATCCGAGGACCGATTCCTCCAGCCAAGCCTGCCCGATCGGCGAAACGGCGATCGCCTTGCGCACCGCCTCGGGGAGATCCTGCGGCTCATTCACCCATGAAGCGCCGGTTCCCCCGAGGGCGAAGGATGCCCGCACCAGGACCGGGAACCCGGTTTCCTCGGCCAGCTCCCGGGCTTCCTCCAAATTATGCGCCGGCCCGCCGCGCGGCACGGGAATATCGTGTTCGCGCATCACCCGATTGAACTGCTCGCGGTCCTCGGCCAGTTCGATCGACCGCAATTTGGCGCCAATCAGCGGCAAGGAAAATTTTTCCAGCGTTCCGCACCGGCCGAGCGCCAGGGCCAGATTCAACCCGGTCTGCCCGCCGACGGTGGGGAGGATCGCATCGGGTTTTTCCTTGGCGATGATCGCCTCCAGGCTTTCCGGCGTGAGCGGTTCGATGTAGGTCGCATCGGCGAGATCCGGGTCGGTCATGATCGTGGCCGGGTTGGAATTGACCAGGATCACCCGGTAGCCTTCGGCGCGCAGGGCTTTGATCGCCTGCGTCCCGGAATAATCGAATTCCGCCGCCTGGCCGATGACGATCGGGCCGGAGCCGATGACCAGGATCGATCGTATGTCGGTTCGTTTGGGCATACTAGGCACCGGACCTTTCGATCATCTCGAAAAACCGTCCGAACACATCGCGGGCGTCGTGCGGGCCGGGCGACGCTTCGGGATGGAACTGCACGCAGAACACCGGCTTGTCCGGAAGCCGCAAGCCTTCCAACGATCCGTCGTTAAGCGACCGCAGGGTGACTTCCGCCTTGCCGGCCGGCAGGCTTTTAATCTCAACGACGTAATTGTGATTCTGGGCGGTGATCCACACCTGGCCGGTGCGCTCATCGCGGACGGGATGGTTGCCGCCGTGATGCCCGAATTTCAATTTGGTGATCTTCCCCCCCAGCGCAAGGCCGATCAGCTGGTGCCCCAGGCAGATTCCAAGCATCGGCACGCCGCTGTCGAGCAGCTTCTTCACTGTGGCGACGATGTTCGGGAGGCCGCGCGGATCGCCGGGCCCGTTCGACAGGAAGATGCCGTCCGGCTTGTGTTCCAGCGCCTTCTTGGCCGGCAGGCTCGAGGGCACCACGATGACTTCAGCGCCTCTGGATGCGAGGTGGCGGAGGATATTGCGCTTAATTCCGAAATCGTAGGCGAGAATACGACGCCCTTTCATCGAGTCGCCGCCGTCCTCCATCCATTGGCTGCCCGGATCGCCCTCCCAGGTGTACTCCTTGCGGCACGAGGTTTCACTGACCATGTCCCGGCCGTCCAGCCCGGGCCAATCCCGCGTCCTACGCAGGAGTTCCTCGGGATCCGTCCCGCGCGTCGTGAGCGCCGCTTTTTGGGTTCCGCCGTCGCGCAGCCTGCGGGTCAGGTACCGGGTGTCCACTCCGCTGATTCCCGGCACGCCGCAACGGGCCAGCCAATCCGGAAGCGGCTCTTCCGACCGCCAGTTCGACACCACCGGGCTGATGGACCGGACGACGGCCGCGGAAATTTGCGGGCATTCGGATTCGACGTCTTCACAGTTGACGCCGACGTTGCCGATATGCGGGCAGGTGAACAGCACGCCCTGGCCCCGGTACGAGGGATCGGTAAGAATCTCCTGATAACCGGTCATGCTGGTGTTGAACACCAGTTCGAATACCGCGTCGGCCTCCGCGCCGAACGATTCGCCGTGGAATACGGTTCCATCCTCGAGGACCAGGGCCGCCGGTTTCATGTGATGACCGTCCCTTTGCCCTCCAGGGCGGAGGTGATCGGTGCGGGCACCCGGCTGTCGGCGAAGATCACCTGCCCGACTCCTTCGCCCAGCGCCTCACTGGCGCCGAGGACTTTCTTTTTCATCCGCCCTTCGGCCGATTGCAGCGCGTCTTCGAGCCCGGCCCGTTCGATCTTCGCGATCAATGTGCTCTCGTCGGGAAAGCGCCGCATCAGTCCGGCAACGTTGGTCAGGATCACCAGGCTCTCGGCCTTTAATGCGCCGGCGATCATCGCCGCCGCCCGGTCGGCGTCCACGTTCAGCGCCACACCTTCCGTCGAGACCGCCAACGGCGCGACGACCGGCGTGAACCCGGCGGAGAGCAGCATATTCAGGAGGGCGGCGTCAACGGTTTGGATCATTCCGGTATGGTCGCCGTGGAGTACGCGCACCCGCCCGTTTTCCACGGAGCGGACGGCTTCCTTGCGCTTGGCCTGCATCAGGCGGCCGTCCACCCCCGAGAGTCCGAAGGCGTTCAGACCGAGTTGCTGCAGGCGTTCGACCAGCAGGGTGTTGATCTTGCCCGAAGTCACCATGGCGAAGATCTCGAGTGTTTCGCGGTCGGTAAAACGCGAGGTGAAACCCGACGGCGAGGTGATGAACTTCGGCGGATGACCGAGCTGTTCGGAGACCGCGTTGGTTTCCTCCGAACCGCCATGCACGAGGACCGCCGGCCGACCTTTCTTCACCAGCTCGGCGAGGTCCTCGCACACGGTATCCATATTATTGCCGGCGGCTCCGCCGATTTTCACAACCAGCATGCGGCTTCTCCCACCCCGCCCCTCTGTAGGGGCGCAGCGCCTCTGCGCCCCTACAGAGGGGCGGGTAATTAAATCGGATGCAACCCCGAAAACATCAATCCCGCGGTTTCCTCAAACCCGAACATCACGTTCATCGCCTGCACAGCCGAACCCGATGCCCCCTTCATGAGGTTGTCGATCGCCGCCATGGCGACGATCCGTCCGGTATCCGGATCGAGGTCAAACCCCAAATCCACATAATTGCTGCCGGCCAGGATCTTCGGATCCGGCACCCGGTGGACGCCGGTCCGCTCCTTGACGATCCGGAGAAACGGTTCCTCCTTGGTGTACGCCCGGTAAGCCCGCCACAGATCTTTGGGCGCCAAGCCCGGCTTGGCAAAGCAATGGGCCGCAGCCAGGGCCCCGCGCACAAGGCCCACCGATGTGATCGTCATGTGGATATCGGCCAGCGCCAATTCCTGGATCACCTCCGCGGTGTGGCGGTGTCCGGACGGGGCGTAGGTGCGGATCACGCCCGCCCGTTCCGGATGGTGCGATCCGGGATTCGGGCTGGCGCCGCCCTCGGAAGAACCCACCTTCACATCGACGATCACGGGGCGTCCCGTATCGATCAATTCGCCGCGCAGCAGCGGGGCCAGCGCCAGGTTGGCCGCCGTGGCATTGCACCCCACCCCGCTGATGTACTGGGCCGCGCGCATCTCCTCGCGGTGGAATTCCGGCAGGCCGTAGACGAACTTGCCCATCCATTCCGGCGCCCGGTGGTCCTGCCCGTACCATTTTTTATACAGCGCCGCATCCTTCAACCGGAAATCCGCCGAGAGGTCGACGATCTTCCCGGCCAGGGAGGCATAGTGTTCGATGTTCTTTTGGGCTTCGCCGTGTGGCAGGGCCAGGAACATCACATCGCACGGCTCGAGAACGGAACGCGCGACGAACTGCATCGCGGTGCGTTTGCGCAGGTGCGGATGGACCGAGTACACGTATTCCCCGATACGCCGCTCGGACGTCGCCTGGGCCACCTCCACCTGCGGGTGGTCCAGCAGGAGGCGCAGCAGCTCCCCGCCGGTATACCCCGAAGCGCCGACGATGACGGCTCGGATCTTCTTGCTCATTGTAAAATCTCCCGGATGGACGCGTGCGGGACCGGATGGTACTGCGCGCGGAATTCGTCCTTCTTCTTTCCCACCTCGATCGTATAGTCGATCACCATGCCCGGAATGTCGACGCCGGTGGCCGGGACCGAGGTGTGGAATTCCATCGTATGGTTGACTTCGTTGACCAGGAACCCGCGGGCCTCGTCCTCCAGGATATCGACCGCGAGGACCCCGCCGCCGACGGCATTGGCGGTATCGACGCAGATTTTATCCAGGTCGGGGGTCACCGGGCAGGCCGAACCCTGTCCGCCGCGGGCCGTGTTGGTGATCCAATGCTCCGACGTGCGGTAGATGGCGGCGACGGTTCGATCGCCGACGACGAACGCGCGGATGTCGCGGCCCGGCTTGCGGATGTATTCCTGGATGTAAAAGATGTTCTGCTGATAATTCCCCAGCACCAAACGATGCTCGAGAATCGCCTCGGCCGCGTCGCGGTCGTTGATCTTCGACACCATCCGTCCCCACGATCCGATGACCGGCTTGAGGACCACCGGGTAGCCCATGGCCTCAATCGCCGAGAGCGCGCTCTCCGGCGTGAAGGCCACCCTCACCTCCGGCTGCGGAATCCCCGCGAACTTCAGAGCCGCCGAGGTCCACAGTTTATCGCCGCAGGTGTCGGCTACGGCCGAGGTGTTGACGGTCGGAATCCCCCAGCCGTTCAGGATTTTGCAGGCATACAGGCCCCGCCCGTACGACAGGCTGCGTTCGAGGACCACCGAAAAGTGATCCCACGCCCCGGGATGGTTAAGGTCGAACTCCGCTTCCCGGTCGTCGATTTTCTCATATGCGATACCGCGTTTTTCCAGCGCTTCGAACAGCCATTTCTCTTCGATGCGCAGACGCGACATCAGTACGCCGATTTTCATCGTCTCCGCCTTCCAGCCGCACCGCCGAAACGGTGTGTCATGCCTATTCGCCCCAGTCTTCGGCTTCCTTGGGGGCCAGGGCCAACTCCACCGGGTCCAACCCGGTCAGCTCCAGCTCGATTCCACAATCCGGGCAAATGAGAATTTCGCCCGTCTGCGCGTCGTTCGGGATGGTGACTTCCCCTTCACATTCCGGACATTGACCTTTCATTGCAACTCTCCTTTAGGGCGGTTTGGCGCCCGCTGTTCATAGTGGCGCGGCTCCGCGCCATGGATTTTTTCACTCCTCATCCCCGCCCTTCTCCCGATGGATGGGGTCAGGGCGTCGGTGCTTTCCGGTCGGCATGAGAAGACAATGTGTTTTTGTCTCTCATCCTTTCACGATCGTTCTTGCCCTTTCCAGTTGTTCCTGCACGGCCTCCGGCGCGGTTCCGCCTTTGGCATTACGGCGGGCCAGCGCCCGATCCACTTGAAACACCCCGCCGATGTCGGCCCCGAATGCCGGATGGATCTTCCGCCATTCCCCGCCGTCCATCGCCGAAAGATCCACCCCCAATTCGATGGAACGCCGCACCGCCTTGCCAGCGGCACCGTGAGCCTCGCGGAACGGAATCCCCTTTTCCACCAGATAGTCCGCCGCCTCGGTGGCGAACATGCCGTCGTCGACGGCTGCCGCCGTCCGTCCGCGCCGGATCGCGAGAGTCCGCAGCATCCCGCCCATCACCGGCAGCACGGCCTCGAGGATGTCCGCCGCCTCGAACACCGGCGGTTTATCTTCCTGCAGATCCTTATCGTAGGCCGACGGCAGGCCCTTCAGCACGGCCAGCAGTCCGGTCAACAATCCGATCAGCCGGCCGCTCTTGGCGCGCGCCAGTTCGAGCAGGTCCGGATTCTTCTTCTGCGGCATCAGGCTCGACCCCGTGGAAAAGGCGTCATCCAATACGATGAAACCGAATTCGGTCGAAGCGAACAGGATCAGCGCATCGGCCAGCCGGCCGCAATGCAAGCCGATCAACGCCGCCGTGAAGACGAACTCGGCGGCGAAATCCCGGTCGGCGACGGCGTCAAGGCTGTTGGGAGCAGCGGAGGAAAAACCCAATTCCGCGGCCAGCGCTTCCCGGTCCACCGGGAAGGCGGTTCCCGCCAACGCGCCGCTGCCCAGCGGGCAGACCGCCGTGCGGCCGCGGACCTCCTGCAACCGGAGGACGTCACGCTGCAGCGGCCAGAAGTGAGCCAGCCACCAATGGGAAAACAGAACCGGCTGCGCCCGCTGGGTATGTGTGTATCCGGGAAGGATCGCCCCCATATCCTGCTCGGCCCGCGCGACGAGCGCCCCCTGCAGCCCGCGGAGTTCGGCAAGGATCCGATCTTCGGCCTCCATCAGCCACAAGCGGAAGTCCGTCGCCACCTGGTCGTTCCGGCTGCGGCCGGTGTGCAATTTCCCGGCCGCCGCGCCGATCAACTCCCCCAACCGCCGCTCCACCGCGGTATGGATGTCTTCATCGGAGGGAGCGAACACGAAGGTTTGGTCGGCGAGTTCCCGTCCGATTCGCTCCAGGCCTTCTTCGATTTGCTTAGATTCGGCGGGAGAGAGCACGCCCGCCTGCCGCAGAGCGCGAGTCCAGGCGATCGAACCGCGCACGTCCTGCGCGGACAGGCGGCGGTCGAACGGCAGCGAACGGTTCAGCCCGGCCGCCCGCTCGTCCAAAGTGCCCTTGATCCTGCCCTCCCAAAGCTGTTTCATCGGGAAATCAGTCCCTGTCCACCTGGTCCGGCGCCAGCGGCGGAATGCCCTCCCCGCCCTCTTCCAGCAAAGCCCGCACCTTAAGCGGAAGGCCGAACAAGTGGATAAACCCTGCGGCGTCGCTGTGGTCGTACACCAGCGAGTGTCCGAAGGTGGCGAATTCCTCCCGGTACAAACTGAACGGACTTGACCGCTTTTCCACGATCAGATTTCCTTTATAGAGTTTGAGCGAGATGGAACCGGTCACGTGCTCTTGCGTCCGGTCGATGTAGGCCTGCAGATCCTCCCGCAGCGGTGTGAACCACTGCCCGTAGTACACCAATTCGGCGAAGCGTTGGGCGACCCTTTCCTTATAATGCTGCGTCTCCCGGTCCAGGGTGATGCTTTCCAATTCGCGGTGGGCCGCCACCAGTATCGTGCCGCCGGGCGTTTCGTAGACGCCGCGGGATTTCATCCCCACCAACCGGTTTTCCACCAGGTCGACGCGGCCGATGGCGTTGCGACCGCCGATCTGGTTCAGCGCCTCGATCAATTCGGCTCCCGAAAGTTTTTTGCCGTTAAGCGACACCGGATTGCCGCATTCGAATCCGATCTCCAGCATTTCCGGGCGGTCCGGAGCCTGCTCGGGGGAGACGGTCAGTTGGAAGAGATCAGACTCCGGCGCATTGGCGAGATTCTCCAGCGGCCCGCCCTCGTGGGAAAGGTGCCAGAGGTTTCGGTCCCGGCTGTACAGCGGTTTTCCGGTAGAATCGGGAAGCGCGATGTTCCGGGATTTGGCGAACGCGACCGCATCCTCGCGCGAGCGGATATCCCACTCGCGCCAGGGGGCGATGACCCGCAAGCGCGGGTTGAGGGCCGTATAGGTGAGTTCAAACCGCACCTGATCGTTGCCCTTGCCGGTGCAACCGTGGGCGAGGGCATCGGCTCCGATCTGCTCTGCGACCTCCACTTGGTGCTTGGCGATCAGCGGGCGGGCGATGGACGTTCCCAACAGGTATTTCCCCTCATACACGGCGCCCGAGCGGAGCAGCGGGAAGATGTAATCGCGGGCGAACTCCTCCCGCAGATCCAACGCGACAAGTTGACTGGCGCCGGATTCTTCGGCCCGCTTGGCGAGCAACGCATTGTCATCGCCCTGGCCGATGTCGGCGGTGAAACACACAACCTCGCACCCGTACGCCTCTTTCAACCACGTGACGATGATCGATGTATCCAGCCCGCCGGAATAGGCGAGCACTGCTTTCCTGACCCCGTTTTTTGCCATGCGGTTCTCCTTCCTGCCCTGCGCGTTCCCCGCCGCCCCTTCGATACGCCCCCGCCTTCGCGGATACGTCCATGCGCAAAAAAAGCCCTCCGGGATCGGAGGGCTTCTTCTTCGAATTCACCATGCTTGTCCGCACTCGGCCCAAGCCAAACTAGCCCACCTTCCCGATTTCCGGGTGGATGCAAGGACGACGAGCGCGGGGCTTCAGCGAAAGAATGATCATTTCGTATCGAAAGCGAATTCTACCGGACTCTCCATTCGATGTCAAGGCTGCGGAAGGATATAATATGTCCGTTAATCGCGCGAATGGAAAGGAAACCGTCATGCGAATTGCCCTTGATGCCATGGGGTCGGACCGTTTCCCGCATCCCGATGTGGAAGGCGCGGTGGCTGCCGCCCGGGAGTTCGGCGAAGAAATATATCTCATCGGCGACGAGCAGGTCGTCCTCCCGGTCCTGGAAAAGATGCATCCGGGGAATCTTCCTATTCATGTCATCCATGCCCCGGAAATGCTGACCATGGAGGAAAAGGGGCTTTCCCTGGCCTTGAAGGCCAAGCAGAAAGATCCCAAGAATCCCATGGCGATCGGCGTGGATCTGGTCAAACAGGGAAAGGCCGACGCGTTCGTGACGATGGGCAACACCGGGGCGGCCGCGGCGGTGGCGTTCTTCCGCCTGGGGATGCTTCCGGGAATCGAGCGGCCGGCGCTGGCTCCCGTCTTTCCGACCCGCAAGGGATTCTGCGTCGTCGTCGACATCGGCATCAACCCGGACATTCAACCGAAGAACTTGCTGGAATTCGCGATCATGGGCTCGCTGTATGCGGAGGCGGTGCGCGGCGTGGAACGGCCGCGTGTGGCGCTGCTCTCGAACGGCGAGGAAACGGGCAAGGGCAACTTCCTGGTACGCGAAGCCACGCCGCTGCTTGCGGACAGTCCGCTGCATTTCATCGGTAATGCCGAACCGAAGGAAGTCTACGCCGGCGACGTGGACGTGTTGGTCACGGACGGATTCAGCGGCAACGTATTCCTGAAATCCTCGGAAGCCGTCGCCAAGCTGATCATCGAGACGATGAAGGAAAAGATCATGGGCGGCCCGCTGCCGGTCAAGATCGGCGGCCTGCTGGTCAAGCCCGCCCTGTCCGGCGTACGGAAACTGCTGGATCCCAGCGAGGAGGGAGCGGCGCCGCTGTTGGGGGTGAACGGACTGGTGTTCATCGGACACGGACGGTCCGACGCCCTGGCGGTGCAGAACGCCGTTCGAATCGCCGGAAACGCGGCCCGGTCCGGGATGCAGGAACGGATCCGTTCGGAAATTTCCGCCTACGCCGGCAAGAAACCGGAAGGAAAGTGAGGAGACAGGCATGACCCATCAACGACCCCGGGTGGTGGTCACCGGAATCGGGGCGATCACACCGCTCGGCCTGACCGTACCCGAGTTATGGGACGGCTTGCTGGCCGGCCGTTCGGGCATCACCCGGATCACACAATTCGACGCCTCAAAGTTGCCTTGCCAAATCGCCGGCGAGGTCAAGGGGTTCGATCCGAATAATTACATCAATCCCAAGGAAGCCCGCCGGATGGCCCGCTGCTCCCAGATGGTCCTGGCCACCGCCCAGGAGACGATCCGCGATGCCGGGCTGGAAGGGGGTCTGCCGGATCCCGAACGTTCCGCGGTCTTGCTGGGAACGGCCATCGGCGGCTGGGACAGGCTCACCCAAGCGCTGAAGACGATGTGGACATCCAGCTACGAAAAGGTCAGTCCGTTTTATCCGCCGGCGTCGATTCCCAACATCGCGGGCCATCATCTTTCGCAGAAGTACCACACCCTCGGACCGCTGAACACGGTCCCGACCGCGTGCGCGGCGGGCACCCAGGCGATCGGGGAGGCCGCCGAATTGATCCGCCGGGGAGCGGCGGACCTGGTCCTGACCGGCGGCGTGGAGGCGGTGGTGAACGATTTTACAATCGGCGGATTCTGCGCCATGCGCGCCTTGCCGATCAATTACAACGACTCCCCGGAACTCGCCTCGCGCCCCTTCACCAAGAACCGCGAAGGGTTCGTCTTCAGCGAGGGGTGCGCCGTCCTGGTCCTCGAATCGCTGCCCAGCGCGCAGCAACGCGGCGCGCGAATCCTGGCCGAAGTCCTCGGCCAATCCTCCTCCTCCGACGCCTATCACATCGCCGCCCCGGATCCGACCGCTTCGGGAGCCGTGCGCGCGATCCGCTGGGCGCTGCAGGACGCCGGGATCTCCCCCGAGCAGGTGGACTACATCAACGCCCATGGCACTTCGACCCCGGCCAACGATTCCATGGAGACCAACGCCATCAAACAAGTATTCGGCGGGCGCGCCAAGCAAATCCCCGTCTCTTCCACCAAGTCGATGATCGGCCACCCGATGGGCGCCGCCGGCGCCGTCGAAGCGGTCATTTGCGTGCAGACCCTCCGCCACGGGAAGATCGCCCCGACGATCAACTACGACACGCCCGATCCGGAATGCGACCTGGACTACGTTCCGAACACCGCCCGCGAGGCGGATGTGCGCGTCACCCTTTCGAATTCCTTTGGACTGGGCGGGCAAAACGCCTGCTTGGTGCTCGGGAAGTGGGAGGAATAGTGAGGAAAATATCCAATCCCAGAATGCTCAAGCGCAACAAGCAGATCGGCAACATCAGTCATATCGCCGGTCTGCTGGTCCTGGCCGGAGGGCTTGCGGTGACGTTCTACCTCCCCGAACGGTTGGATCTTTCCTACCTATCGGTCATTCTGGGGTTCATCCTGGTCAACATCGGCAACACCTTCACCAACCGCTGGGGAAAAGTCCCGCCGCCCGACGAAGCGGTTGACAACCTGCTGAAGGGGCTGGACAACCGTTACACGATCGTGCATTACCGGCTGGGAGCCGAGCACGCGCTGTTCACACCGAACGGGATCGTGACCATCCTGGGAAAGTACGAACGCGGGAAAGTGCGCTTCGACGGGAAAAAATGGCGCCAGAGCGGCGTATCGGGGTTCATGAAATTCTTCGGCGCGGAAGCGCTGGGAAACCCTTCGGCCGACAGCCAATTCGAGTCCGAAGCCCTCACCCGGAAACTGCGCAAGATTCTGAAGACCGACGATGTGCCGCCCGTCCGGCCGGTCATCGCCTTCGTCAACAATACCACCCAGGTCGAAGCCGATTCCTCGCCGGTCCCGGCTTTGCACGCGTCGAAGGTCAAGGATTACATCCGCCATCTGCCCAAGAACCCGACTCTCCGCCCGGAGCAGTTCCGGCAGGTGTTAGAATATACGGGCGTAAAAGACTAACGCCGGGAGGACACATCGGCGCGCCCGACCGGTTATTCCACCGTATGAAAAAGGAGATATCACCGTGGCATACAAAATTTCCGATGAATGTCTGAGCTGCGGCGTATGCGAGCCGGAATGCCCCAACCAGGCGATCAGCATGGGGGACGAGCACTTCATGATCGATCCGGACCGTTGCACGGAATGCGTCGGTTTTCACGACGAACCGCAATGCGTCTCGGTCTGCCCGAACGAGGCGATCGCACTGGACCCCGACCACAAGGAAACCAAAGAAGAGCTGATGGCCAAAAAGAACCGGCTGCACCCCTGACCGCCGGATTCCCGTTTTTCACCAATCCGGGATTCGGGTGGCCTTCGGCCACCCGTTCTTTTTCACCGCAACGATAGCGGCATTTGGCTCACAGCATTTCCCCGGAGGAGATCGATGCGCATCGAGACCGTGGCGATCGGCAGCGAACTGATGCTGGGAGAGATCCTCGACACCAACACACAAACCATCGCCCGGGCGCTGCTCGACGAGGGCTGGACGCTGCAACGGGCGGCGATCGTCGGCGATCATCCGGAGGCCATCGTCCCGGCTCTGCGGGAAGCGGCCGGGCGGGCGGACGCGGTCATCGTTTGCGGCGGGTTGGGGCCGACCGTCGACGACCCGACCCGCGACGCGGCAGCCGAAGCCGCCGGGGTCGAACTGGTCTTTCATCCGGAACTCTGGGAAAGCATTCAGGAGCGCTTCCGGCATTTCGGCCGTTCGGCCACCGAAAACAACCGCAAACAGGCTCTTCTTCCGGCGGGCGCCGAGGCGCTGCCCAACCCCTTCGGTACGGCGCCGGGGTTTTCCCTGACGCTCGGACGTTCGATTCTATTCGCCGTGCCCGGTGTCCCTTCCGAGATGGAAGCGATGGTAAAACGCCAGGTGCTGCCCGCCTTGCGGCGGCGGGCGGGACGGGCAGTAATAATCCGCAAGCGGATATTGCACGTCGTGGGATTGGGCGAATCGCAGATCGACGCGCGGATCGGCCGGTGGGAAAGCCTGGAGAACCCGACCGTGGGCCTGATGGCCCACGCCGGTCTGACCGACATCCGGATCGTCGGACGCGGCAAGAGCGAGGAGGATGCCCTGCGCCGGGTGGCCGAGGCGGAAGAGGATATCCGCTCCGCCCTGGGCGATCACATCGCCGGCGCGGATGAAGAAACCCTGGCCGGGACCGTACTGAGCCTGCTTCCTTCCGGCGGCGCACTGACCACCGTGGAAAGCGGAACCGGCGGAGCATTGGCCGGCTGGCTGGCGGCGGAGGATTCGGAACGGTTCACCGGCGGTCTGGTGCTCGGACGCACCGCCTTTACCGGCAAGGACCTGGCGGACATCCTGCAGGACCGGCTCGCGTCGCAGCATGCCACCCACGCGGCGGGCCTTGTGCTGACCGCGGTGGAAGGGGGATACCGGTCGGAATACCTTCTGCAGACTCCGACCGGCTCGCAGCGGAGGAAGCGGACCCATCTCGTCCCGCATCCATTGGCGGCGCGCTGGGCGGCAGCCGTCCTCCTGACGGCACTTTGGAACCGGATTCGGAAACCCGATGTGCAGCCATCCGCCGGGTGATGCATTTTCCTGATCGTGTGCTATATTTATCCGGGTTTTATCCGGCACAGGGAATGCCGGACGGTATGATGGATAAGATGCGCCCGATTCCGGATGGCCTTCCCGCGGCCTGAACGATGCACGACGGTTTCCGGATGGGAAAGCGCAGGGGTTTATTATGCAGGACAGATTCCTCGAAGTGCAACCCCCGATCGCCTCGGAACTCGATCTGCCCAAGAAGATCTCCCGGTTGCCGGAACTCGCCTACAACCTGTGGTGGACCTGGCATCCGGAAGCGCAGAATCTCTTCGGCCGGATCGACTTCTCACTCTGGGAGGAACTTCGGCACAATCCGGTCCAATTCCTGCGCCAAGTGAAGCGCCCGCAACTGAACGCCGCCCTGTCGAGCGTCGATTACATGGAATCCTACGACCGGGTAATGGAAGCATTCGACGGTTATCTCCGCCTCGCCGACACATGGTACCGCTGCGAGAACCCCGGTTTCCTCAATCGTCCGATCGCATACATCTCCACAGAATACGGCCTGCACGAATCAATCCAGGGCTACGCCGGCGGATTGGGCGTGCTGGCCGGCGACCTGATCAAAGAGGCCAGTGACCTGGGCATCCCGCTCGTCGGCCTGGGGTTTTTGTACACCCTGGGATACTTCCGCCAAAGCATCACCGAAGACGGATGGCAAGAGGCGATGTACGAGCCGCTGGATTTCGCCAATCTGCCCGTCTGGCCGGTGACCGGGCGCGACGGAAAGGAATTCACCGTCACCGTCACGCTTCCCGGGCGCGATTTGGCCGCCCGGCTTTGGCAAGTCCGCGTCGGCCGAATCCCCCTCTACCTGCTCGACAGCAACGTGGAATCCAATTCGCCCACCGACCGCGAACTGACGGCCCGCCTTTACATCAGCGAGGCGGAGCAGCGTATCTCGCAGGAAATCATCCTCGGTATCGGCGGAGTCCGCGCTCTGCGCGCGTTGGGCTACAACCCGACCGCCTGGCACCTCAACGAAGGCCACTCCGCCTTCGCGCTGCTGGAGCGGGCCCGCGAATTCGTGGCCGCCGGGCGTACCTTCGCGGAAGCCAAGGACATCACCCGCCAGACGACGATCTTCACCACCCACACGCCCGTCCCGGCCGGAGCTGACGAATTTCCGCTCTGGCTGATGGATAAGTTCTTTTCCACCTTTTGGCCGCAGCTCGGGCTCGACCGGGACACCTTCCTCGACATCGCCCGCCACCGCCAATCCTGGGGCGAGACGTTCAGCATGCCGGTCCTGGCGCTGCGCCTGTCGGACCATGCCAACGGGGTTTCGGAATTGCACGGGCGGGTCGCCCGGAAGATGTACCATCACCTTTGGCCGGACCTTCCGGAGGACAAGGTGCCGATCCGGCACATCACCAACGGCATCCACACCGAAACCTGGCTGGCCCGGCGCATGGGCGCCCTGTTCGATCAATATATGGGCGCCGATTGGCGCGAGCATGTCGATGAGCAGGCGGTGTGGGATAAGGTCTGCGATATCCCGGACAGGGAGCTGTGGAATGCGCGGATCCATCTCAAGCGCCGGCTGGTCGCCCATATCCGCGACCGGTCGCGCCAACAATGGCTTTCCGGGAAATTGCATCCCAGCCAAGTGGTCAACGCCGGCGTGCTGTTGGAACCCAACATGCTGACCATCGGGTTCGCGCGCCGCTTCACCACCTACAAACGGGCCGGGTTGCTACTGCGCCAGCCGGAACGGCTGCTGGCGCTCCTCAACCGGCCGAACCTCCCGGTGCAGTTCATATTCGCGGGAAAAGCCCATCCGGCGGACGACCCCGCCAAAAGGTTGCTGCAGGAGGTCTACCGGTTCGCCAAACGCTACGAAACCGGCGGGCGGTTCGTCTTCCTGGAAGATTACGACATCAACCTGGCGCGCTATCTGGTCCAAGGCGTCGATGTCTGGCTGAACACACCCCTCCGACCGCTTGAAGCCTCCGGCACATCCGGGCAAAAAGCCGCATTGAACGGCGTGCTCAACCTATCGGTGCTGGACGGCTGGTGGCGCGAAGGATACAACGAACGGAACGGATGGGCGATCGGCGAGGACAGGGAGAACCAGACGGCCGACGTGCAGAACACGCAGGATACCGATTCGCTGTTCGAACTCCTGGAAAACGAGATCGTCCCCCTATACTACGAGAACCGAACCGCCGACAACATCCCTTCGGAATGGCTTGTGCGGGTCCGCGAGTCCATCCGCACCATCTCCCCAACCTTTAATACGCGGCGGATGCTCAAGGAATATGCCTGCGATATGTACCTGCCCGCCACCCGAGATCCTTTCCCTCCGTTGGAAGAGCCGCCGGCGGACACATCGTCCTAGGCAGCCATCCGGCGAATCGGCCCGGGCGCGGCGGTGCCGCGCCCGGTTTTTATTGTAGAGCGGCTTTTGCTTCCGCGCGAGCACACACTTAAGTGGATGGAACCGCGCCCGTCATCCCCCAATTCCGGTAAATCCGAATTCCACTTTCCACACACCGTCTTCCTGGGTTTCGGTCGATGTTTCTTCCACGATCCCGATCCAGGTGACGCCCGGTTTCAATTGAAACGATCCGTCCTCACCGTAAAATTGCAATGGGCGTTCGATGTTCGGCAGACGCCAGAAGCCGGATTGCGCCTGCCCGTCGCGGAAGATCAGCGCCTTGCCCCCGCCGTACAGCAGCAGTTCGTAGATTTCGCGGTGCTGCCGGCGGAGGTAATTCGCATACAGCACGATCACATTCGACACCGACAGCTGTTCCCCGGTCAGCCGATCCGTTTGGGGCGCCATGTCGCCGTTGCCTTTGTCGGTTTCCGACCAACGGTAATACTTCCCGGTCTGCGGATTGTAGCGCCATTCGGCGATCGCGAAATCGGAAATGAACCGCACCCGGACGGTGTCCGCCGGCCCGCCGGTCATCAGCGGCGGTTCCGCCTGAAAGGCCATACCGGACAGATCCGGAACGGATTCGGGGATCTTCAACACCGGAAGCGCTTTGCGCAGTTCGTAGGAATTGGCGTAGATGCCGTTGATCGGGATTTGCGATTCGTCCCGGCAAAGCCCCGGACATTCCGGGTGCCCTACGTACAGGAGCCGGTCACGGACATCCTGCAATTCCATATAATCCCACGTCGCGCTGTACTCCGCGCAGAACACCAGCAGCGATTGGTAGGCCTTCATCAGCGGGACGTCGATTTTCCGCCCCGAGCGGATCGGACCGATCTTCTCCAAGTCCTGGCTGAGAAAGACCGCATGCCAGCGGGTCATCCCGGCTTCCTGATAAAACTCGAACAGCAAATCCGCGAACGAAAGGCCGGCTTGGGGCCGTGCAGTCCGCGGGTAACTCGAGACCTTCATGGCCAGCGGCCAGCGCTGGATCAGCGATATGTCGGCGATCGGCAGGCCGGTCAGCGGATTGAGAGTTGCCGGAACGGCGGTTGCGGAGGCGGTCGGCGAAGGAGTGGCTGTTGGAACGGACAGGAGAGCCGGAGCGTCCGCCGTCGGTGTCGGTGAAACCGTTTCGGCCGGGGGAGTGGATACCGGCTCGGCCGCGGCGGGGATGCCGCATGCAGCAGCCAGCAGCAATCCAAGGACCAACCAACAGCGCGCCGGACGGCGTTCCGGACGTCCCATCCTCTGCATACGATTGCCTCCTTGCCGGAATATTTCCCGCACGGCGATCATGTTTCCTTGCATATATTTTGTACTATGAATTCCGGGGCGGGAAAAGGGAATAAGGTACCATCACACGGCAACCGCCCCGCATTCACCGCATGCGGGGCGGTTTTTTTATCGCCGTTTTACGCGGGGAATCCCGACCGGCGTGTCGGATTAAGAAGGCACGTAGAAATGCCATTCCGTGGTGGCGGCCGCCGCACCGATGTTCCGTTTGCCGACGATCGCGAAATACGTCGATCCGGGATGCAGGGCGTAGGCATTCCCCTGGGAATCTTCGAACTGCAGCGGAACGTTCGGCCCCACGCTCTTCCATGTGCCCTGGACGATCATCCCGTCGCGGAAGAAGAACGCCTTGCCGGAGGTGTTCAGGTCCATATCGAGCTGCTCCCCCGTGCCGGTCTTTCCGGCATAGGTGAAAATATCGACGATCAGAACAATGACGTTATCGACCGCCAGCTGACTCCCGGTGGTCCGGTCGTCCAGCGGGACCAGGGTTAAGACGTCGTCCTCCGAATACCGCAGATAACGATTCGATTCTTCGTCGTATTTCCACTGCGCCGTTGCCGAGGAGGAGAAATAGATCCGCGCGCCGACGGCGGATGGGGCATCGGCGGGCGGCGCGGGATCGAACACCATGCCATTGAGATCGGGCCGCACGCCGGAATCCACTCCGATCCGCTTGGAGTACTTGGTCAACTCCGCGGTGTTGCCGAAAGCGCTGTTCTCGACGAATTCCTCATCCGGATCCCGGCAGATGGCCGGGCAAGAGGCCGGAAACTCGTTGATCGTGTCGATACCGGATTTACTGATTTCCTCCCACACCGTTTCAAACGCCTGGACATGCACCAGGATCGCGTCGTAATGCGGGACGAGCCGCGTATCCAGCACGCGGGCTGATCGGATCGGGCCCACCTTCTCGGCTTCCTGCCCGTAGTACATCGCCACCCAGCGGGTGTTGCCGAACTCGGTGTAGAACTCCCACAGCAGATCCGCCCGCGACAGGCCGGCCTGCGGCCGCGCCGAGCGCGGAAAGTTCGACACCTTGATCGCCAGCGGTCTGCGCTCCAACCACTGCATATTGTCCACGACCAATCCGGTCAGCGGAGATACATTGGTCGGGAATCCGGACGGTCCGACCGGGTACACCAACGGGATGGGAGTTTCGGTCGGCGTGGGCGTCGGTGTGGCGGTGGCAGTCGGTGTGGGCGAGAGGTCCGGCACGTAGTCCTCGGCGAAGGTTCCGGTCTGACTCGCGACAAAGGCCTCGGTCGAGTTCGCCTCGCCGGATTCCGTGCTTCGCGTTGTGAAATTGCAGGCCGGCAGCAATGCCAGAATAAGCAAAGGGATTGCCTTACGCCAAATACCAGCGCGCTTTTTTATCATCCTTGGACCTCCATTTCCGTGCACATTGCCGGGATTGTACCGCCCGCCCATGGAGGGGTCAATGAGCCGGTATACGTTTGACTTGCACCTTTTTTCCCCTATAATTCAACCCTGTGACGCGCATTTCCAGTCTTTTCCGGTTGCAAACCCTCGACAGCCAAATGGATACGCACCAATCACGGCTGGACGAGATCGAGGACCGCCTCCGCGTTCATCCGGAGTTGGACCGTGCCCGCGCCGAGGAAACCGCGGCGAACGATCTCCTGGAATCCGCCCGCAAGGCTCTTCGGCATGCGGAAGCGGAAACCCACCGCCAACAACAGCGAATCGCCGACACGGAGAAGACCTTATACAGCGGGAGCGTCCGGCAACCGAAGGAATTGCAGGAACTGCAAGAGGAGGGGGCATCGCTGCGCCGGTTCCTCGCCGTTCTCGAAGAACGGCAGTTGCAGGCGATGATGCAATACGAAGAAGCCGAACAAGCCGCCTCTGCCGCCCGGGGAGCGCGCGAGGAACGGGAACGGGAACGCGCCCAGGAAGAACTGGATCTCCGGGCGGAGCAAGCCCGGCAGCAATCCTCGCTGGCGACCCTGACGGCGCAACGCGAAGCGGCGCTTTCGGCCGTATCGGCGGACGACCTGAAGACGTACAATACCTTGCGGAACGCCAAACGCGGGCTGGCGGTGGTTCGGTTGGAGGATGGTTCGTGCACCGGATGCGGCGTGGCGCCTTCCAGGGCGCGGATCGACCTTGCGCGCTCCGGCCAGGAACTCGTCCAGTGCGGCAACTGCGGGCGGATTCTCTACCTGGGATAGGTGATGGCCTTCCTTTCTAGCTGGCGGTTCGACGCGATATCGTTTTGGATCGGTTTTCTCCTCGCCGCCATCCTGGGGCTGATCGTGTTCCGATTAAGGACACGGATCGCCAACCTGCGGGAAGCCATGGGGGAATCCTACCGGACCGCCATGGAAGCCCTGACCACCACGGCCGCTCAGGGTTACCGGAACGACCTGATGCGGTGGGCTCAATCCTCGCACTTGGCGTCGCACTTGTTCGCTCTCGAAGAAATCCTCCTTCCACCGCGCGTACTCGTCCACCCGCCGCCGGTGGATCCTGACCAAACCCCGGAATATGACGCGCCGCCGCTGTTTCCGTTCATGCCCGATTGGCCGCAGCTCGCGGAAACCTACGGGGCAAAGAACATCCCGTTCTCCCATTTGCTTTCGTTGAAAATTAACACCCTGCTGGCCGGCCTTCCCGGCAGCGGCAAGACGACCACCCTCGCCGCCCTCACCCTCGAGTGGCTGCATCAATCGGCCCAGGAGGGTGAAAAGGCGAAGGATATCCCGCGGGCCCTGTTCTACGCCGACGCCCGCGATCTGGCGCTGCCGAACACCTCGAAGGACACCATAATGCCGCTGGTCGCAGCCGTGCAGCAGTATGCCTCGACCCTCTCCGCCTCGCAGATTCCCCCCTATATAAAAGGAAGCCTGCGGGCCGAGGGCGCGATCATACTGCTGGATGCCGTGGATGAGCTGCCCTTTTCCTTCCAGGACGAAGTCCGGGAATGGGTGAAGGCATTCCTTGCCCAATACCCCAAGGCCCGGATGATCGTTTCCATTCCTCCAAACGAAACGGCACATTGGCAACCGATGGGATTCGCCGTCGCCGCCCCGGCCCCCTGGCTCCCGGCGGACCACCGTCAATTCATGGAACAATGGGGCATGCGCTGGCAGGAAGTGATCGCTGCGGACCGCAAAACGGCCGAGCGGCCGGATCCGGCCTTATTGATCGGATGGGTTTCTCGTCAGACGCTGGGCTCCTCGCCGCTCGACATCACCTTGCGGATCTGGGCCGCCATCAGCGGCGATCTGCAGGGGACGACGGGAGCTTCGGACCAGCAGGCCTATATTCAACGCCACCTGCCGCCGGCAGCCGTTGAGGCCATGGGACAGGTTGCGCGGGTGATGATTTCCGAGAACCTCCCCACCCCGACCCGCAAACAGGTCGAGACGGCCCTGGCCCTGGCCTGGCCGCACTCCGAGCAATCGCTGCCGCCGGTCGAAGATTTCTTCGACGAGATGATTGCTCGCGGAGTGCTGCGGCGGCGGCCGGCGGGCAGAGTCACCTTCTGCCATCCGGTGATCGCCGCCCGCCTTGCGGCCGGCGTCCTGGAAAACGAAGAAAACCTTTCCGGGTTCTTCCATGCCATCGACAGCCCGCTGGCGGATCTCGCCGCCCAGGCGGTGGCCGCCCAAACCGACGTGGCAACCCTCGTCTCTGCCCGCCTGGCAACATCCGGTAAGCAGACGGGGGACGATGAAGGGACCGATACCCGCCGCATCCCGACGGTCATCGAAGATGGATGGAAACTGCTCCAGGTCGCCACCTGGCTGCGCGACGCCTCCCCGACCGCTCCCTGGCGTGTGGATGTGTTCCGACGGTTGATGAAGACGGTCCGGATGGACAGTTACCCGTTTCCGCTGCGCGCCCGCGCCCTGTGCGCCTTTCTGCACAGCCGCGACACCTCCTCGACAAAGCTGTTCCGGCAGATCCTCAGTACGCCGGCTTCCGACCCTGCGGCGCATATCCTGGCCGCTTTGGGATTGGGCGCGATGGGGGATCAAAGCGCGGTGGATCCGCTCACACAGCTCTTGGAAGCCGATTCGCGCGAGCTGCGCTGGGCCGGCGCCTTGGCGCTCGGCCACATCGCCACACATGCCGCCATCGACTCGCTCGGGCAGGTCCTGCTGCAAAGCGAGGATGACCTGCGCCGGGCCGCCGCCGAGGGCCTTTCGCTGGATCCGATCGAAGGACACGTCATACTGCGCGAAGCCATTCAGGATTCCGATCTGTCCGTCCGCCGGGCCGCAGTGTTCGGCCTGGCCCGCACCGGACAGTCCTGGGCGCTGGAGATACTGGAACGAGTCCAGATGGAAGACGGCCAATGGGCGGTAAAATCAGCGGCCGCCCAGGCGGTGGAGAAGTGGCACGGTGAGGCGGAAGCCCCGTTGGCCATCCTCCCCGCCCCGCACAATCTGCCGTGGCTGGTGAAATTCGCCGCCGAACGCAAAACGGGATTGGCGCCCGGCATGCCGGCCCTGACCATGCTGGCCCGAGCCATCCGCGAAGGCGAACCGCGCCAGCGCGCCGCGGGCGTGGAAGCTCTCGCCCAGCTCGGTGACCCTGATTTCATACCGGATTTCCGCATGGGCCTTAGCGACGAAGAGGCGGACGTTCGCAATCAAGCCTTCGAAGCCCTATGGTCCCTCCGCATCATGCACGAGGCAACCACGGAAGCGTAGCCTTCGGATTAAGGAAACCGCCACATGGCGCCGGTCTTTGAGCCTTTCGAAGAATTTTTCCTCAGTCTTTCGGGGATCCTCCTCTACCACGGATGGATCCTGCTCATCGCGTTGGGATCGGCGGTATTCCTCCTGGTGAAAAAACCGCGCGGGATCTGGGTCCGCGGACTCGTGGTGATGTGCGGCTGGATCCTCCTGCATTCCGCCGGGACGGCGGGCGATTTGCTGGCAACATGGCAGGCATCCGCGCTCTCGCCGGTCCTGGCCGCACTCGATTGGGGGTTGGAACTCGCCGCCGTCTCACTCCTGTTGTGGTTCTTCCTTTTCCCGCGCCGGCAGAAAACCGCCGACGCCCTGATAGCTGTCTGGATCGTGCTGGTGATGCTGGCCGCCGGGGCGGCCTGCGCCTACCTGTACCTGTATCCATCCGCCACGGCATTTAACGGCAACCTGTTATCCCTCATACTGGGCGCCGTGCGCTGGACCGCCCTGCTCGTCGGAGCGGTCCTGTTGATCTTCCGCCGGCCGGTCGGATGGGGCCTGGCACTGCCCGTGATGCTGTTGTTCTTCCTCGGCGTCAATCTACAACTCGGGCTCGGCGACATCACCACCGATCTTCCGGGGATATCACGGTTCGTGACGTTGTTCGCCTTTCCCTTTGCGGCAATGCGCATGGCCTATACCGCGGTGGTCCGCGGCGTTCTGCTCTCCACGGGCAGTCCGGCCCGCCTGCTCCGCGAGGCATCCGCGGAATCCATCCCCCAGCTTTCGGATCTCATCCTGACCCTCGAACCCGGCAATCTGCCGCTGGCCGTCACTTCCTGGCTGTGCAGCGCGATGCGGGTGGAAATTTCCTACTTCCTGGCCACCTCGGAAGACGGCAACAGCGTCGAGTTCATCTCCGGATACGACCGGATCAATTCCCAGCCGCTGCCCGGATTCCTCGTGCCGTCCGAATCCGCGCCGCGGCTGCACTCCGCGCTGAGCAACCGCCAGGTCCTGCGGATGGAGAAAGGGGAAGCGGAGGAGGATCTGCGCAACGCGGCCGCGCAAGCCGGCCTCGACCAGGTCGGCCCGGTGTTGTATGCGCCGCTCGACCTGGGCGACGAACCCGCCCTGGGGATCCTGCTGTTGGCCGCCTACTCCGGCGAGGCGTGGCGCGAAGAGGATGAAACGACGGTCCGCGCCTTCGCCCAAATATGCGCATCCGTCTTCCGTCAGATGTCCACCCGCAGCATTCTGCAGCAGACGGCGGAAGAATACCTGCAGGAAGCCGAACACCTGGCGGCGGAAAATGAGGGATTGCAAGCCGATCGAATGAACATGGAAACCCGGCTCGGACAGGCGGAACAGGAATGGCGCAAGGAGCGGGAACGGGCTGAGGGATTGGCTTCGCTGGTGCAGGATCAGGACGGCATGCCGTCGGGAGTGACATTGCCGGCAGCCGGCACCGACACGGAAAGACAATGGCAGTTGGCGATCCAACAAAAAGACGGCTGGATCGCACGGCTGCAGGAAGAGCTGGAAAGCGCGCGCGCCGAATTGCTCGCCGCGCGGGACGAAACCGCGGAGATCCGCAAATCGGCCGCTCCCGCATCCGATACCGCGGAAACCGCCCGCCTGCAAGCCGCACTGGAGGAATCCGAACAGAAATACCAGCAGGAAATCTCCCGAATCCAGGACGAGTTGCGGAAAACCCTGACCGAATACGCCCACCTGCAATCCGCCCTGTTGCAGCCTCCCCCACTCCCCGAAGGCGGCAAGAAGCTGACGTTCGGCGCCGACGTCGGAATGGTCACCGGGCTGATCTCGGAGATCCGCCAGCCGTTTTCATCGATGGTGGGATACACCGACCTGCTGCTGTCCGAATCGGCGGGCATCCTCGGCGCGATGCAGCGCAAATTCCTGGACCGGATCCGGGCCAGCATCACGCGGACCGAGGCTTTATTTGAAGACCTGCTGCAATTGCTGCTGCTGCCGGAAAAGATCGCCGCGCCCCGGATGCAACCGGTCGATGTTCCCAGCGTCATCGACGGCGCCATCACGGGAGTCAGCGAAACCATCCGTGAAAAGAACATCGTCCTGCGGCTGGACGTCGACGAGGAGATGCCCTCGGTCGAGGTCGACCGGGACGCACTGCAGCAGATACTCAACCACTTGGTGCAGAACGCGGCGCTGATCACACCGCCGGAAAAGGAAGTGGTGGTGACAACCCACACGCCGCTGGCGGAGGAACACCATCAACTGGCATTATTGATCACGGTGAAGGACAGCGGACCGGGGATCGCGGCCGAGGACCAGCCGCGCGTGTTCACCCGCCTGTATCGGACCGAGGGACCATTGATCGAAGGGTTGGGAGACACGGGCGTCGGCATGGCCGTAGCGCGAACCCTCACCGAAGCCATGGGAGGCCGGATCTGGCTGGAAAGCCAGGTCGGCCATGGCACCACATTCTTCGTCCTGCTGCCCGTGCAGATCGGCCAAGTTCTTTCCGCGGATGGCACCGAAGCCGAAGGACCGACGCCATGATCCACCCTGGCATCGCGGGAACGAAACAGCCGCCGCGCCGCACGCGGCCCAGGAACGGCGGGTAGTCCCATGGCGCCGAGAATTCTGGTCGTCGAAGATGATGAAAGCATCGCTTCGTTTATCCGCCGCGGACTGACCAACGAAGGGTATGAAGTGGACACGGCCGCCGACGGGGAGGCCGCATTGGATAAGGCGCGCGAATCCCGGCCGGATTTGGTCGTGCTCGATCTGATGCTTCCCGGATTGGACGGCATGGAAGTCTGCCGCCGGCTCCGCACGGCGCATTCTTCGCTCCCCATCCTGATCCTCACCGCCCGGGATTCGGTCTCGGACCGCGTCCAGGGATTGGATGCGGGTTCGGATGATTACATGGTCAAGCCCTTCGCGCCGGAAGAATTTTATGCCCGCGTGCGGGCCCTGCTCCGGCGAGCCGGGCCCGGGGAGCCGGAAACGCTGCAGTTCGCCGATCTGCAGCTGGACACCGGCACCCG
>JBJYXS010000097.1:24485-36361 GCA_046260075.1 Anaerolineales bacterium
ACGGTCCGCACCGTGGAGGATTTGCGGTATCTCACCCTGCCGCCTTTGCCGTTTCCCGCCTCGAACACATACTTCCAAGTCTGGAGCGCCGACGGACGGCTGATCACCGCCTCCCCCAACCTGCAGAGCGTCAACGAACCGCTCGATCCCCAGGCCCTGGATACGATGCAGGAGCGATTCTCCGGCAACATGATCCGCGGCCTGCGGATGCGGGTGATCACCCGGACGATTCAGGTGGAAGGCACTTATATCGGCTTGCTGGAGATCGGCACACCGATGACGGTCGCCGACCGCGCCCTATCGATCCTCCTGCTCGTCCTGGGCGTCGGCGGAGCATCCGCGCTGGCGCTCTCCGTGCTGATCGGAAACTGGATCGCATACGGCGCGCTGCAGCCGATCGACGCGGTGACCACGACCGCCGTTCAGATCACCCACGCCGACGACCTTTCGCGCCGGATACCCCTGGAAGCCCCGCCGACCAGCGAGGTGGGAAGACTCATTCTGACTTTCAACGAGACGCTGGAGCGGCTGGAAGGCCTGTTCTCCTCCCAATCCCGGTTCCTGGCCGACGTCTCCCACGAGCTGCGGACTCCGCTGACATCGATCCGCGGCAATATCGACCTGATCCGCCGGATCGGTCCGGACGCCGAATCGCTGGACGCCGTGCAATCCGAGGTGGACCGGATGACCCGGCTGGTGGGCGATCTGTTGATGCTCTCCCGGGCCGAAGCCGGCACATTGCCGCTGGCCAAATCGCCGGTTGAAATGGACACGCTGCTGCTCGAAGTGCTGCAGCAGGCCATTCTGCTGGCGCAGGGCAAGGTCGAAATCGGGGTGGGGAATTTGGAGCAAGCGGTGACCATCGGGGACCGCGACCGATTGAAGCAGCTTCTGTTGAACCTGGTGGTAAACGCCCTGCAATACACCCAGCCCGGAGGGCGCGTCCTGCTGTCCCTGCGGGTCGTCGACGATTGCCTGCACATCACCGTTTCCGACAACGGACCGGGCATTCCGCCCCAAGAGCTGCCGCACATCTTCGACCGGTTCTACCGCGTGGAAAAATCGCGCAGCCGCAGCCCGCATGGCGGATCCGGCCTGGGACTGTCGATCGCGCAATGGATCGCACACAGCCATGACGGACGGATCGAGGTGGCCTCGGAACCCGGCAAAGGGACGACTTTTTCGGTCTGGCTGCCCCAGCAAAAGCAATCCGAGCAGGAATGATAAATAAAGCCACGAACCATCGATTTTCAAAAGGCAAAGAGAAGGAAACCCGCGCTTACCCGGGAGAGAACCCGCACAGAGACCGTCCCCCGGCGTCCATCCATTCCTCGAGGCGCAGACTCGACGCGAGTCCGGCCGCCGCATCGGCGTAGATCCCCGTTCCCCAATAGGCATAACCCTGCGTTTCGGACGGCCATTCCGATTCCGCCCAAGCGATCACGCCGTGTCCTCCGTTGTATCCGGCCAGCGCCAAGGCGATATCGCCTTCCGCCAACAGCAGAGACTCCGCCAGATACGCCAGACCGCGGCGGGCGTTGACCTCCGGATCCTGCATGTCCTCACCGGCCGCAAAGTGAAACGGCATAACCTGGAACAAGCCCTGGGCTCCGGCGCGCGAGACAGCCGCGGGATTGCCGCAGGATTCGATCTGCATGACCGTCGCGACCAGGTTCGGATCCAGGCCGTAGCCCTCCGACCAGCGTGCGATGTCGCGCTCCCACACCTGCACCCCCGGCATGAATACGGCCGAGAGGACAGATCCGCCGCCGGCCCGGACGGCATCCCGGCTTCCCCTGGATACGGCGGATACCGTGCGGATCGAAAAACCGAACAGCGCCGCCCCCGTCAGGAACAGGACGCCCAACGGGGCGGCGAGGGCGACCGTCTTGCGGCGGTTCATCGCATGCAGCGCCGCATTCAGGAAACGCGCTAACATCCCATCCGCACGGTTTACTTCAGGCATTTGCGGATCTCTTTCTTCGCCCAGATGTAATGGCTGCTGGTGGAGCCGATGATGTAGGGCGCCAGCGCATTTTTCCCCGTCCAGGCATACCGGCCGCGGGTGAACAGCTCCTTTTGGCTCATCTTCTTCACCATTCCCAGAATCCGCCGGTATGAAGCGCGGAAACGCCTCAGTACTTTTTCCCAAGGCAGGTTGCGGTTCTTTTTTAAAAGCATCGTATTAAGCGCGGGAAGCTGCGCCCAGTTGTAGCCCTCCGCCGGGACGGCGGGGATCCTGCCCTTCAAGCCCGTCCGATACCATCCCATGCACATCCGCTCCCATTCCGTAAGATGGGATATCACATCCTTGATCGACCACTTCGTCACTCGGTTCACTGTGACGATCTTTTTTTTTGTAAGGCCGACCAGCGCCTGCTCCAACGCATCGTGTTCGGATTGCATGGCGGCTAACAACTGGGATTTTGTGGTTGGTCTGGGCATGACATTTTCCTTCCGGAAGTTCTTTCATCTCGTTAATGAAATATTCCGACCGCTTGGCGGTATGCCG
The DNA here is from genome assembly GCA_046260075.1 of Anaerolineales bacterium. Taxonomy (GTDB): domain Bacteria; phylum Chloroflexota; class Anaerolineae; order Anaerolineales; family RBG-16-64-43; genus JAFGKK01. The sequence goes on from JBJYXS010000097.1 coordinate 26,998, forward strand.
CCGCTCCAAATGCATCAGCTGCCTTCCCGGTTCAACCAGCGGAACCCGGAAGGCAGCTGATGTAACGGCGAATGGAGGTTCAGGACCGGCCGCCGGTGAACGGCCGCGCCGAAGCGGAATGCTTTTCCCGCGCCGTTTGGACATTCGTGAATGCGGCGGCAGGCATTTCGGCGGATGAAAGGCGCCGGACCGGAAGCGGTTTATTCCCCGCGGACCGGTCTTTGCGCCCGCCCGCCTTGCCCCCCGAGAGGGTCAGCGTGCCGATCAGCAGGACCCGGATCAGCCATACCGCGCCGGCGACGAGGATCGGAACGTAGAAGAGCAGATCCTGCCGGGAGACCAGCTCGTTGCCGAGGATCGGCTGCTTCAACAGGGCGTCGGTGACCGCCCACCAGGTCATTGCCGCGTTGATCGCACCCGCCAGCAGCCACGCCGCCAGCAGGTAGATCCCCTCCACACGCTCGTCGGCGCGCTCCTCGGGCGCGAACAACCGGGCGATCCCGGCGAAGTCGATCCCACAGAACGCCAGGGCCAGAATGATCGACCAGGAGATCCCCAGGAAATTCAGCCCGCCCAACACACTGCCCAAAGCATGTTCGGTGGTGCTGAAGTTGAAGGCCTCGAAAAGGACGGTTGCGCCGGCGATCAGCGCCAGGAAGGAAACACCGCGCCGGGGAAGCCGGATGTTCGGTACGAAAGATGCAATTGAGAATTGGAACGGTTTTTGGGATTGGACGGTTTGCATGGCTCCACCTCCGAAAGTGTCCGTATTATAGAACAAGTGTTCTATTTGTCAAGAAGGCAAGGATCGTGCCAGTTTCAGACGCTTTTCGGAGGAATCCGCCAATAATTCCCGTAACTTATGAGGAGAGAGAACACACACCGAAATACCGGAAAAGACCGCAAAGTATATGATAACTGTTGTTTCCTGCTCAATATTGTTTTTCCCCCCTCCCCCCAAAAGCACGTCCTCCCATTCCCTTGGAATGGGGGGACAATAGGGGGGCAATCGTCGGTTCGATGTACCGATCAACCCCCCATGAGAATCCACCCTTCTTTATTCCACACCCTTGATGTGATGAAAGGCCCCAGAGGATACGTTTTCCTTACCTTTCCGCAACCGCCTTGGCAACCTTCGCCGCCCAGGCGGCGGCCCGTTCGCGTTCGCCGGACACCAGCTGTTCCCGGTCGTGGCGGCGCTTTTGCCCCTCGGGGGGAACATCCCGTTCGACAAAGAAGCTTTCCGGCGGCAGCACGAGCCGACCGCCCAGCTTGCCCAGGCGGCGGGCGATTTCGTCCGCGGCGGAACCCGTAAGCCAGGCCGCCATGCGGTAACGCGTGCCGAACACCGCCGTGGGCACGCCCTTCAGCGACTTCTTCGGCATGGATTTCAGGATGCCGGCAAGCCGGCGGCTCATCTTGTGGCGATGGGTCGGCCCGCCGACGATCAGCAGGTCCGCTGCTCGCGCCGCGGCCAGCGCCTTCGGATCCGCCTGAACGATCCGGACCTTAAAGGATTCCTTCAAGGCGCCGGCGACGGCCCGGGCGATCTGCTCGGTGTTTCCGTGGACTGAATCGTAGATTATCAAGGCATTCATATCGGCATCGTTTCCCATAGCCAGACCTTTAGGGTCTTAAGACCCTAAAGGTCTGGCGAATACCCCTCTATTTTCTACTCCCAGCGGAAGAATTTCACCGCCAGGACCGCGCATACGCCCAGCCACACGACCAGCACCAGCAGATCAAGGCCGAACGGATGCAGCGGCGTGCCCCCGATCATGATCTGCCGCAATGCGTCGGCCAGATAGGTCAACGGCAGCGCGTCGACCACCGGCCGGATCCAGTGCGGCATCGTATCCACCGGGAAGAACAAGCCCGAGAGGAACATCATCGGGAAGTTGATGAACTGGATGGCTCCCATGATGCTTTCCTGGGTTTTGCCCAGGCTTGAGAGGAAGTATCCCAGGCAGACGAACGCGAACGCCCCGAGGAGCACGACGCCCGCCAACACCAGCCAATTGCCGACCATCTGGACCTGGAACACCAGGGCGCCGACCAGAATGATCAACCCGGTCTGGACCAGGCCGATGGTGATGCGCAGGGCGACCTGGGCGGCCAGCAGCATCGACCGGGAGAGCGGTGTGGCGCCCAGCCGCCGCAGCACCTGCTGCTCGCGCAGCTGCACGAGCGGCGGCGCGGTGGCGAACAGCCCCAGTTGCATCAGCGACATGGCCAGTATCCCGGGCACAAGGAAGTCGATCGTGCGCAGGGAGGAAGCGGTCACGGTGACGGTCTGCAGGGCGAACCACGCGGTCCGGCCGGCAAGCCCCTGTTCCACGCCGGAAAGGACCTTTTCGACGACGGTCAGGACGATCTGGGCGGTTGCCTGATTCGTCGGATCGTAGTGGACGGAGACGTCTGCCGTCTCCCCGGACATCACGGCGGCGGTCGTCCCGTCGGGAACGACGACGACCGCAGTTAAATCCCCGTCTTCCAGTTCGGCCAGCAGCTCTTCTTCCGTCCCCTCGGCGGTTTGCAGGACGTCGACGCCGCCGAAAGCCTTGGCCAACGCGGAACCGACCGGCCCCCCGTCCTCCACTGCCATCCCGACTTTATAGGCGGGATCACCGTCGCCGCAGAAGATGGTCCCGAACAGCAGCATGAAGAACACCGGGAAGGCTATCGTCCAGAACATCGCCAGGCGGTTGCGGCTGAATTCCTTGAGATGCGAAACATACAATTGCCAGAATGTTTTCATGGTTTACTCCCGAATCCGTTTTCCGGTAAGTTTGAGAAACACGTCTTCCAGCGTGGCGCGCCGTAAGTGGAGGTCGTCGAATTGAAGTTTTCCGGCCTCGGCCAGGTCCGTCAGCCCGCCCAGAGTCTGCGAGGCATTCTCGGTATAGATGGTCACGTGTCCGTTCTCGCGGACGGCGGGCCGGGTGACGCCTTTCAGCGAGCGGAAGGTGCCTTCCGGAGTCTTGGCGCCCTTCTGGTCGAACTCGATCGCCGTCTCGCGAAAGGACCGGCGGATCAGTTCCTGGGGTGATTCCAGTGCGATAATCCGCCCGCCGTCGACGATGGCTACCCGGGCGCAGAGCGTCTCGGCCTCATCCATGTAGTGGGTGGTGAGGAACACCGTCGTGCCTTCGTGATGGATCGTCCGGATGACGCCCCACAGGCTGCGGCGCGCCTGCGGATCCAATCCGGTGGTCGGCTCGTCGAGGAAGAGGATCTCGGGCTTGTTGATCAGCGCCAGGGCGACCGACAGCCGCTGCCGCTGGCCGCCGGAGAGATCCTTGCTCAGCGTGTTCTCTTTTTCCCCCAGATCCATCATCTCGATCAGACGGTCGGTGGTGCGTTTTTCCCCCCGGTAGAAAGTTTGGAACAGGTCGAGCACCTCGCGCACCGTCAGGCGCGGATAGAGCGCCGTGGTCTGCAATTGCACACCGATGCGTTCCTTGATCCGCCGCGGCTCCCGTGCGACGTCCATTCCCAGCACCCGCACCGCGCCGGAATCCGGCGGGCGCAGGCCCTCCAGGATTTCGGTCGTTGTGGTCTTGCCCGCGCCGTTCGGGCCGAGCAGTCCGAAAACCTCCCCCTCCCCGACGGTGAAGCTGATCCCGTCGACGGCGCGGGTCGTTCCGTATGTTTTTTTCAACTCCCGTACTTCGATGGCAGGCATGAAGATACCCTCCGTATCCCAAAGATCGGTTAAAGTTTTTTATTGCATTGTGTGAAATCAGACGGGGATCAGTTGCGCAGCACGTCCTCGATTTCCCGCTGGGTGCGTTCGAGAATCTCGCGGATCTGCTGCAATTTTTCCGGGGTGATGTTGCGCCGTCTGCGCTTCATCATCTTCAACATGTCCTTGATGTCATCCACCATGTCGTGCATCTCCCCCGAGGCGGCCTTCCTATCCCACAGGCCGCTCATGCGTTCGCGCACATCCGACACCCGGCCCTTCCGTTCCTCCAGAAATTGAAGGCCTTCCGCCGTGATGGTATAGACTTTCTTTCCCTCGGTTTGTTTCGAGGTGACGTATCCCATTTCCTCCAACATCTGCAGTGTGGGATACACGGTTCCGGCGCTCGGGGTGTACCACCCGCCGAAGCGGTCTTCCAGCGCGCGGATGATTTCGTATCCGTGACTGGGATGATCCCGCAAGAGATCCAGGATGACGAATTTAATGTCGCCTCGGCCGAACCGGCTTTCTCTGCGTCTGTGATAATGTCTGCCCAAATTGTATCCTCTCCAAGATACTATCAAGATATATCGTGATAGTATCTTATATGCATAGATGTGAATTGTCAAGAGGGATCCGGGAATTGGCCTACGGGTAATATCCTTCGGTAAATACGGACAGCGGAAGGAGCCCTCGTGGGTGGTCTCGATACGTCCATTCGGATCTATCCGACCACCTTTTTTAGCATCTTTCGATACGTTGAAAAACGGTTCTTTTTCAAAGAAAAAGCGTTATTAGGGCATTTCTCGTCCTCCGGATGGGGAAAAATATACCTGATATAATCCGAATACCGGCGTTTTCCCGCGGTTCCGCAGACCGTTTCCAACCGCCGCCGGCCGCCAAACATGCAGCATTTCAGCGTGTTTTTTCCCCGGGCAAAACATACGACCCCGCCATTTCGATTCGATTCACCGCCTGACGATCCGGCGCCTGGCCTCCGGGCCCGCGGCCGATCCACACCCGGCCGCAGGCGGGTTGGAGCGAGCGCATGACGCCGGCATCATCGCATCGCGGATCGGCGCGGCGCCCGCCGGATGATCCCCTTCGATCCGCCGTCGGACGCGGCATACCCGGCTTTCCGGCGTTTGCCCTTCCCGTGCTGTCGGATGCCGTCCTGTCGATCACCGAAGAACACGAGATCCTGCTGGATCCCTTCAGCGCCTATGGCGCGGCGGGTGCGGCGGCCCTGCGGCACAAACGCCGCGCGGTGCTGATCGAATGTAATCCGGTCACCGCTTTCTTCGCCGAGATCCTGCTGCGCCCCGCCAGCCTGCCCCGCCTGCAATGGGGTTTTGGGGATGTGAGCGGCGGATGCCGCGAGCAAATCGCCGGCCTGTACGCCACCCGCTGCCCGCAGTGCGGCGGCCAGGGCGTCATCGAACGCGCCGAACTTGCCGGCGGCCGGCTCGTGCGGATCCTGTACCGATGCGCTTGTTCCCCGAAGCGGCTGGCGAAGGAACCGGACGACGCGGACGGGCGGGCGGCGGACCGCTTTGCCGGTTTGGATATCCCCTTCTGGCATCCCGCCTCCCGTCCCCCGGCGCGTCCATCCCCGTCACGGCTTTCCGCGGACGGCCTTCCCCGGCGGACGACCATCGCCCTATCGGTTTTATGGCACGCGATCGAACGGGTGCCGGAAAACACCGTCCGCAATGCGCTGAAGGCCGCCTTCGCGGCGTCCCTCGAAAGCTGCATCCCCTCCGGATCCAAGGGGAGGTGCCGGGAAACAAATCCCTGGATCTCCTTTTCGGCAGCCTTCTCCCGCCTGTACGATATGAAAAAAACCACCAACCGATTTCTATCCGGCGCCGCGATCGGCCGGTCGTTCGCCGATCTGGCGGCCGGGCGCGCCAACGTCCTCATCCTGGGAAGGAGTCCGGCGGCGCCGTCCGCCGCCGACATCCCGGACCGGTCGATCGACGGAACGGTCTCAGCCCTGCCGTGCAGCCTTGCCGACTGCGCCGACCTGACCGCCCTACAGGCCGCTTGGCTGCAAAAAGAGCTGGATGCTTCGGGGAACATCGTCGCCGGTCTCAACCGCGGCGGCCCGCCCGAGGAGCGTACCGACCGGATCCTGGCCGCCTTCCACACCGTCCGCCGGACGGCAAAAGCCGGAAGCGAGGGGCGCTTCCATCTTCCGGACCGGGGCGGACTGGACCTGCACAGCCTGGTGAACCTGATGGAAAAAAGCGACCTGTTGCCGGAGGGTGTCCGCTACCGGCCGAATCCCCCGCGGGGCGGATACACCCTCTCGCTGCAGACCGGCAAACCGGATTCCGCCGCCCGGCCGATGGTTGCGGAGCAGGACCTGCTTAAAAAATTCGCCGCCGCGGCGCGCGGCCGGTTCGCCATCCACGGATCGTCCGTGCCGGTTCAAACCGTCCTCCACGCGTTCTACCAAACCCTGAACGAAGCCGGGATTTCCACCGTCTCCAAATACGCCGTCGAGGATCTGCTGGTCAAGGCGGTTGCTTCCTTTGCATCATTGCGCCGCGGGCGGCTGGCTCTCCGCAAAGGGAAATCCCGGCCGGCCGGATCACGCGCCGCGCTCGCATCCGCTCGCCGGGCCGTGCGGAATGCAGAGCTTCTTTCGGAGAACGGCGGCGGGGCGGACCGGATGGCGTGGGAAAAGGCCGTCCGGCATCTCTCCGGCGACGGCCTGACCCTGGAAGACGCCGCCTTCCTCCGCGCGAACATCCGACCGGCGGAGATCGAGCGCCGCCGGAAGGAACACGCCGCCGGCCTGCTTCGCGGTTGGGGGCGCTCGTTGGGATTTGCCGTACGTAAATCCAAAGGCCGCACCGCGGATATTCTTTGGAGAATTTCCTCCGGGCGGGCGTTCACCTTCTCCCCCGGCAAAAACGGGATCCGGGTGGCCGGCCGGTCGAAGGGCGGTGCCGCCGTTGCATGGGGATCGCTTCCCTACCCGGCCTTGGATCGCGCGGTTGCCGCGTGGGTTTTACGCCATCCGGATCAAAAAGGAAAATTTTCCGAATTGCCTATCCTTCCGGAAAATACATCTCAGGCAGAGGAGATTACTCAGGCGGAGACCACCCCGGCCGGCGATCTGCGCCTGAAGGTCGTGCAGAACCGCGCAATATGCGCGGACCATTACCTGATGATCGTGGATTTACCCAAGAGCGTCAATCTGCAATTCGCGCCCGGCCAGTTCTTTCATGTGGTGTGCGATCCCGGCGCCGAGAAACGGCGTCCTTACCCATTGACGCTCCGGAGGCCGTTCAGCATCCACCGCGCGCGCTTCCCGGGGTTCGATCCCGCCGCGTTGTCCGGATCCGGGGATCTGCCGGAGGAACTGCTTGCTTCCCTCATCCGGCATCCGGCGCGGATCGAATTCCTCTACCGGGTAGTCGGCGAGGGAACCGAGCGGCTGAGCCGCGTCCGCAAGGGAACAGTCCTCGATGCGATCGGTCCGTGCGGAAGCGGGTTCGCCCCGGGAGAGGAACGCACCGCGGTGATCGTCGCCGGCGGGATCGGCATTGCGCCGTTGGCGGCGCTGGCCGAAGAACTGCGCTTCCGTGGAAAAGAGGTGTTGGTCTACGTCGGCGCGGTCGGAAAGGACATGCTCGGCCTGGCGGCCACGCGCGGAGGATCCTGCGATGAGGACGATTTGGTCGGGGCGATCGAGTCGGAGTTCCGCGAAATCGGCGCCCGGGTGCTGACGGTCTGCACCGACGACGGCTCGGCCGGGGAAAGAGGCCTGGTCACCGAAATGCTCGAAGCCGGCCTCCGCGAAGGCTGCGTGCCGCGCGAAAATGTGCGCCTGTATGCCTGCGGCCCGAAGGGGATGCTGCGCGCCACGGCGGCGGTCGCCGCCGAGTACGGACTGGATTGCCGGGTTTCGCTGGAAGAGCGCATGGCCTGCGGGGTCGGCGCCTGTTACTCCTGCACGGTTTCGGTGCGGCAGCCGGATGGGACGGAATCCAAGAAACGGGTCTGCCGCGAGGGACCGGTGTTTGATGCGAGGGAAATCGTATGGAAGGATTAGAAGTCAAACTCGGCGGGCTGCGGCTGGGGACTCCCCTGGTCTCGGCATCGGGCGTATACGGCCTGGATTACGAGCAACTGGCCGGCTGCGCGCCCTGGATGGGCGCGGCGGTGGCCAAAACCGTCACGCTTCACCCGCGGGCGGGCAACGAGGAACCACGCATCGCCGAAACGCGGGCCGGAATGCTGAACGCGATCGGCCTGCAGAATCCCGGGGTGGCGGCCTTCGTGGCGGAGGAAATCCCGAAACTGCGCGCGCTGGAAATCCCCCTCATCGCCAGCGTGGCCGGTTCGGAGATCGACGAGTACGTGCAGTGCGCGGAAATCCTCAACGCCCGCGAGGAGGTCCACGCGGTCGAACTCAATGTCTCCTGCCCGAACGTCGAGCGCGGCGGGATCGAGTTCGGCTGCGACCCGGATGTTCTGGAGGAACTCGTTGCGCGGGCCAAGAAAGCCGTCCCCGGCAAGACGCTGATCGTCAAACTGACGCCCAACGTCACCGACATCGCCGCAACGGCCCAGGCCGCGATCGACGGCGGGGCGAACGCGCTGTGCGTGATTAACACCCTGCGCGGGATGGCGATCGACCCGGAAACGCAAAGGCCGGTATTGGCCAACCGGATCGGAGGACTTTCCGGGATCGGGATCCATCCGGTGGCCGTGTATGCCGTCTACAAATGCTACACCGCCTGTTGCAGGAAGCATCACATCGACATCATCGGCCTGGGCGGCGTGACCAACGCCGGGGAAGCGCTGGAACTCATCCTGGCCGGCGCCTCGTGCGTCGGGATCGGGACGGCGATGTTCCGCAACCCGGACGTGTTCAAGGATACGGCCAAGGGGATATCGGCGTACATGCAGCGCAAGGGAGTGTCGTCGGTCACCGAATTGGTCGGCAAGGCGGTTTGATCCTCACCCCTTCCCCTCTCCCTTCTGACGATGGGAGAGGGGGGATCTATCAGTTAATAAGCATTACGATTAAAAAAAGTATGATAAATAATCATTATGATAGTTTTTTTCAGCCAAGGGATGGAAATGAAGAAAACATCAATGATCACGGCGCTGGTATTGGTCGTAGGTTGGGCATCGATCTCCGGATGCCGTGCAAATACGTCAACACTTGTCAGCCCGACTCCATCGATCTCACCGACGATGCTGACACCGACTCCCACCCGCAAGCCGGCCACGCCCACGTTCACGCTCACCCCAAGCCCGACGATCGATCTGCTGCCGCTAGATACCTGGGCCGGGCTGGTCCCGGAAGGGGCTTACGCGCGGTTTTTCAAGGGTTGGTTGTCTGACATGGCGGTATCCGCTGACGGGAAACGACTGGCCCTCGCCGGATCGTTGGGAGTGTACGTCTACGCGACGGACACTTTCCAGATCAAGTGGAACGCGGCCACGTCCGAAGCATTATCCAGCGCGGATTTCTCTCCCGACGGAACGCTATTGGCTGCCGGCAGCCTTGACGGCGGGAAGATCTATTTATGGGATGCCGAAACCGGGACCCTGGTAAGGAAATTCATGCATGGAACGGATGCAATCAAGGTGGCTTTTTCACCCAATGGACAAACACTGGCCATTAAATCCTGGATGGAAGATTATATTGTTTTA
>JBJYXS010000098.1:0-652 GCA_046260075.1 Anaerolineales bacterium
CGAACAAACCCAGCAGGACGATGAAGACATCTTCCGCGTACGGCCGGATCACCAGAAGGAATCCGGCGATCCGTTCCCACGATGAAGGGAGACGGTCTACCGGCCGGGCGGAAGGTTCCTTTTTCATTCCCCGGCGGCCGTCCCGGAAACCGGATCATCGCCGGCGTCATCCGCCGGCTCTTCGACCGGGGCGGCGTCATCCGCAGGCTCTTCAACCGGGACGGCGTCATCCGGAGCGGCTTCCTCCGGGACGGGCGATTCGGTTTCTTCCTTCTCCAGCGGTCGGCGCAGGCTGAGCGCCAGCCGGCGGGATTTGCTGTTGACCGAAAGAACCCGCGCGGTCACCTCTTCTCCCTCGGAGACGATGTTTCGCGGATGGGAAAACGGACCGTCTGCCAGTTCGGAGATGTGGATCAACCCCTCCACGCCCTCTTCGAGCGCGGCGAATGCGCCGAAGTTGGTCACATGCGTAACTTTGCACTCCACCCAATTTCCGGGAATATACCGCTCGGGAACGGATACCCACGGATCGGGGAGCAGCCGCTTCAGGCTGAGCGCCACGCGGCCCTGATCCCGGTCGACACTGATCACCTCCACTTCGACCGTCTCGCCGATGGTGACGAAATCGGCGGGATTGTGCACCCGGCCCCAG
>JBJYXS010000098.1:662-13770 GCA_046260075.1 Anaerolineales bacterium
CAGGAGATCTCCGAAAGATGTACCAGGCCTTCCATGCCTCCCAGGTCGATGAACACTCCGAAATTGGTGATGTTGGTGACCTCGCCCTTAACCCGGTCTCCGACCGTAAGGCTGGCGAGCAGTTCGGCCCGCCGGCCGGGAGCCGCCTGGGCGGCGCGTTCGGAAAACACCACCCGTCCCTTCTCCGGATCGAATTCGATGATCTTGGCGCGGATCGGCTGACCGATTTTTCGATACATCACCGTCTGCCGTTCTTCGTCGCTGGTGATGGACGGTACGCCGATCAGGTGCGAAAGCGGAATAAACCCACGGATGTTTTCCCCTTCCACCAGAAGCCCGCCGCGGTTCACGCCCGTTACGGTCAGCTCGGCGATGCCGTCGGCTTCATACAGTTCGCGGGCGGCCACCCAATCGCAGGCCACCTGCGGGCGTTCCACTGCGGCGGATTCGGCCGACGGAGAACTCCGGAAGTCGGATTCCTCGCCCAGCACCGACGACCACCAGGATTCGCTGGGCGTGCCGGGGGAGGCCGGTTCGTGCGCGAACTTCGGTTCGGTCTTCCGGTCCTCCTTCCGTGGAGACCGGGAGCTGCGCGGGGCAGAAGGTTGTGACGCGGGATGCGAAGAGGGATGAGACGCGGATTGGGAGTTCCGCGTGATCGAGGTAAGTTGTTTCGGGGTAAGGGAATACAGATTTTTCATTTCGGCTCCGTCCTTGAAAGATGTATTCTCGCGTGAACTATCCGACGATTTCGTAATCGGTTGCCGGTTCGTTCGATTGCCGTTCCATTTCGGCGATCACGCGCGCCAGTTCTTCGATCGCCACTTTCTGTTTCCGGTACAGGTCCGCCTCGGAAACCGCCAGGCGCAATGCCACGTCGCGGACCTTCTTGCCCTCCAGGAATTTCATCTCGAGGATGTTGTACAGCAGCCACTCGCTGGTGAACCGCCGCTCGCCCTCCGGGCGCACCCGTTCGACGGCCCGCCGCAGTACGGCGCGCAACGCATTCACGGCGTTGCCGTCGTGGACGTCCAGCTCCTCACGGACCACCCGCAAACCCAGCAGCGGACTCCCGGTGAGTTTCGGTCCGCCCCAATAATGGTTCAGCGCCTCGCGGATCCATTGGGCCAAATCGGCTCCCGCCGATCCGCCGTTCACCGGAGCGGCGAGTAATTCCACCCGTCCATAGCGGGCTGCTGCGCTGAGGTTCTGGATCTTCTCCACATCCGGAATGAGTTGGTTGAGGGAAGCAAAGACCTCGCGCTGCAGCCGTTGGTCGGCCAGCGCCCCCGCCGCCCGTCCGGTCAGCCGCCCAAGCGATTCGCGCTGTTCGGGGCTCAGTTCCAGGCGATCCGATACGGCGGCCAACCCCATCAGCCCGATCATTTGCTCCCCGTCCGCTTCGTGCAGCGGGATCAGCCAGAAGCCGCCCCACCGGAACAGGCTTCCGGCGCCGGGGATATATTCGAGCACTTCGGGTTTCGGGAGCGACGTCAGATCCGCCTCCAGCGGAAGCATCGCCCGCGGGCCGACTCCGGCCAGAAACGCCGCTCCCTCTTCGCCCCACTCGATGACGAACGCGGCCGGTGATCGCGCCAAGTCACAAAGCGCCGCCAGCAAGGATTCGAGGAACTGACGCACATCGGATCCGGTCAACAATTGCTCTTCCAGCCATTGCAGTCGCCGGATCTCCTCCCGATCGGAATGGGTTTCCAAGAACAGCAGTCTTTCCAGCGGACGGCGGCCTACGGTGATGACGAATTGCATCAGGATGATCGCCAAGATCACGGCCACCAGGATCAGCCGCGAATCGGGCATACCGATCCGGTCGAATCCGTAGGAGGCGATGACCAGGACGGCCAGCGATATTCCGGCGACCAGCGGTCCGCGCAGCAGCCATTGGAACAGGCGGCCCTTTACGGCGCGGTCCGAATATGTGACCCCGAAATAGGCCGTGGCGTAGGCCAGCACCACCAGCAGTCCGGCGACGAGCAGGTTCGATTGCACCAGGACGATCCGAACCAGCAGCGGATGCAGTTCCGAAACTTGCCCCAGCAGCAGCAGGTAGGGAAACGCCGCCATGCCCGGCGCCAGCGAACCGACCATCAGGTAAATCATCCGCCGGCGGCTGGTGGCGGTCTGGCACCGCCGGTACGCCCGGACGAGGTTGACCGCCGTCCAGGTCAGGATCGGAACGGCGTAGGCGACATACACCCAAAAGTACGGACCCGCCTGCAGATGGGTCATCCCGCCGTCCATGGTCGCCGTTCCCAGAAACAGGTCGCTTAGTGTGGCGACGGCGATCAATATGCCGGCGATGACGTAGTTGGCGCGGACGGCGAACCGCCTGCGGCCCCGCGACGGCCGTCCGGTGGACGCCAGCAAAGCGTCGGAAAAATGCAGATACGCCGCCGGAAGCAGCGCCGTGCCGATCCATTGGAACCGCAACCACCGTTCCGCCTCGACCAGATCGATCGCCGTGGACGCCAATCCGTCGGATACGGTAATCCATACGATGCAGCCCAGGATCAACGCGAAAACGCGCGCCACCCGTTCGTGCAAACCGAACGTCAGCGAGTAGAGAAGCAGCGAAAACGCGGTGATCGCGATGCCGGCTACCAGGATTCGGTTGAGGATCGGCAAAGCATTTAGGAAAAAATCTACCATTCAGCCTGCTGTGAGGATATTGATTTTCCCGCTCACCCACCTTTTACGGGTTTGTTGTGCAACAACATTTTCAACAACATCTATCCGATTTTACCAGATTAACGAAAAAAAAAGAAAGGGGAGGAAAGTAATATATATAAAAAACGGATCAACGTTTTTTACAAAACCGGCCGGTCTATTTCCCGCCGCAACGTTCGGATGAATCATCAGCCGCGATATTTTCTATCCGCCGATCCGGAACGGCATATACGTGCAATACATCTTCCAGCGCGCGGGGAATGAGATCCTCCGGAACATCGGATGGAATCGCCACATCACGAAGGATCATGCGCTTCCCCGGATCAAGGCGCCGCAGCACCCACCCGCCGTATTCGCGCAGCACTTCGATCAGAAACCGCCCGTACAGGTCAAAATCCTGCGCGGGATTTTCCTTTCCTCACACGATGGGGGGAGCCAGCACCTGGATGGGGACGACGCACGGCGCGGGATAATCCTGATCCATGGCGAAAACCGTCAACCGCAGATGGTATACGCCGGGCGGGACGTTCGAGCTGTTCCAGGACCAGACGAACGGATCCTCCGCGGTCGCGGGGATATGGGCATCCGGGACGGGGGTGCCTTCCGGCGCGGCCGGAGTGTCGACGAGGTTCTCCCCGAACAGAGTCGTCCACACGTCCGGCACGTCCGGGGTGCCCAATTCGAGCAGAAAATATGCGAAGTCCGGGATATCGGCCACGATCAGTATGTCAATGGCGCCGGTCACGGCGTCACCCGGCTTGGGCTGGAGGATCGTCGCCTTCGGATTGCTGCAACCGCTGACATCCACGCCGAACAGCTCGAACCGGGTGGGAGTCGGGGTGATGGTCGGCAGGTCGACCGCACCGGCTTCGGCACGGAGACGTTCGGCCCGTTCCGCCTCCGGCAGGCCGTAATTCACACCCAGGAAGATGCCGGACGCCGCCAGGAGGATCAGGAAGAGCCGCCCCATCGCACCGTTCCGCTGCCCTGAAAAGAGCTCCCGCTCCAGGCCGAAAGCGGTCTTCATCAGATGGAATTGGGCGGCGAGGAACCGGTACAGGTACCACAGAGCGACCAGCCCAAGGATGTAGTAGAACACCATTTCGTAATCACGGAGAAACGTCAGAAAGGTCAGCATGCTAGGCTGCCTCGGCCAGAAGGGTTTTTAAAAGAAGCGCCAAGCCGGGTACCGCCAGGCCGGCGGCTTGCAGCACCTCTTCGTGATCGGGCGGGCGTGAACCGTCGAGATTGGCCCGGTTGCTGATAACCGAAATCCCCAGGACGCGCATTCCCCCGTGGCGGGCGGCGATCACCTCCGGAACAGTCGACATGCCCACCGCATCCGCGCCGATCATCCTCAGGAACCGCAGCTCGGCGGGTGTTTCGTACGACGGTCCGGCCAGACAGGCGTAAACCCCCTGCCGGAGCGCCGTACCCGTCCGCCCGGCGGCTGAAACGGCCTCCCGGATCAATCCGGGATCGTACGCCCGGCTCATGTCGGGGAACCGCGGCCCGATCCAATCGTCGTTCGGACCCCGCAGGGGGTTGGCTCCGCCCATACCCAGCAGATTCAAATGGTCGGTGATCAGCATGATCTCCCCGGGCTCGAACTCGGGGTTGACCGCCCCGGCCGCGTTGGTCACGATGAGGGTGTCCACCCCCAGCCGCTGCAACACGCGGACGGGGAACGCGGTTTCAGCGGGCGTATACCCCTCGTAGACATGAACCCGGCCCCGCAGAACGGCCGCGCGCTTTTTCCCCAGCATGCCGGCATACAGGGTGCCCTGGTGACCGGCGACCGTCGAAACGGGCCAGTTCGGGATGCGCCGATACGGAATGACGACCGGCGATTCCACGGATTCCGCAACCGGGCCGTTTCCGGAGCCGAGGATGATGCCGACCTCCGGAATTTCTTCCAGATCCCGGCGCAGAAATTCCGCGGCCCGATCGATTTCGGTGCTGTGTGCGGGGGTCTTGTTCGGCATGATATTTGCGTTTTTGGATTATACAATACGGACCCGTTCCGTCCGCAACCGCGAAATCCCCCCATCCCTTGCACCACGTCCGGCATACCGGTTAAGTGATCAACATCGCATCGCCGAAAGAGTAAAACCGGTATCCCTCGCGCTTGGCCAGTTCGTACGCCGCCAGGATCCGTTCCCGGCCGGCGAAGGCGCTGACCATCACCAACAGGGTCGAATGCGGCAGATGGAAGTTCGTGATCATCGCATCCACCGCGCGGAAGCGGTAGCCGGGCCTGATGTCCAGGCGGGTGTCGCCCTCGAAGGCGGATACGTCCGTCCCTTCCCCGGCGGCGGTCTCCAGCGAACGCACCGAGGTCGTACCGACAGCGATCACCCGGGCGCCGCGGGCCCGCGTCTCGCGCACCGCGCGTGCCGTCTCCTCCGGCACGCGGATCCATTCGGCGTGGATTTCGTGCCGTCCGACCTCGGCCTCGGTGATCGGCGCGAAGGTATCCAGCCCGACGTGCAGGGTGACGAAGGCGGTGCGCACGCCGTCGGCCCGCAGCCGATCGATCAATTCCGGCGTGAAGTGCAACCCGGCGGTGGGCGCCGCCGCAGAGCCGGGATCGCGGGCGAAGACCGTCTGGTAACGTTCCGGGTCGGCCGGCGTCTTGTGGATATAGGGCGGCAGCGGCGTCGATCCCAACGCCGCCAACCGCGGCGTGATCGGTTCGGAGAACCGCAGCACGCGCCGCGAAGAACCCAGATCGCTGACGACCTCGGCGGTCAGGCGGTCCGCCCCGGGCGCGCCGGCCACTTCCAGGCGGATGCCGGGCCGCACGCGCTTTCCGCCGACCAGCGCCTCCCAGGTCTGCGCCTCCAGCCTTCGCAGCAGCAAAATCTCGACCTTGCCGCCGGTTCCTTCCTTGGCCGCCGCCAACCGGGCCGGGATCACCCGCGTGTCGTTGAACACCAGCAAATCCCCCGGCGAGAGGAATTGGCCAATATCGCGGAAGACGGCGTGGCGGATTTCCCCATCGGCGCGGTCGAGGATCAGCAGGCGCGAGGAATCCCGCGGTTCGGCGGGATCCTGGGCGATGAATTCGGGCGGGAGGGAATACTCAAAATCTTCCAGGCGCATGGTCATTCAACGGACGGGGCGCTGAACGGGCAGATATCCGTCAAAGTCGGGCCCGAATTATAATAACCGTATTGTTCAAACGGGCCGAACACATCCTCTTCGTATGCTTGGGCTTCCTCGACCACCCGCGCACACGCCGCGGAGATGTCCTCGCTGTCCGCATACCCCCACCAAAAGGCGTTCGCCAGGTAGGCGTAGATGTACCCGGGACTTCCCAACGGATCATTGGCCCGCATATACGACCGGTGCCACTCCGCCTCGTTCACCCGGCCGACGTGAACATATAACTCCACCAGACGGAAGCGGGCGTAGGCTTTCATCCGTTCCGGTTCGTCGGGATCCGGGGTTTGGTAATCAGCGCCCGGACAGTTGTAATCCCGCATCCAGTCCCACATGGAACCGGGCTTGAGCGACGAATCAAAGGCGGCCCGCAAGTACATCTCCTCCGCCCGATCGAACAGACCCAGGAAAGCAAAGAGGTCGCCGTCCAGGGCGGCCTGGAAACGGTACAGCGGGGGCACCGGTTCGGTCCACATGTACCGATAGTATTCCCCGTCCCACATCCAGATCGCATTATTATTGCGGGACACTCCGCCGTCGCAATCCATGAACATC
Organism: Anaerolineales bacterium; assembly: GCA_046260075.1. Classification (GTDB taxonomy): domain Bacteria; phylum Chloroflexota; class Anaerolineae; order Anaerolineales; family RBG-16-64-43; genus JAFGKK01. Next base: position 7,068 of record JBJYXS010000098.1, read on the forward strand.
CCCATGCCTTCCGGATTCCAAAAAACTCGGTTGGGAAAAATCAGCTCCAAGGTTCCGTTTCCATCGAGATCCTCGAATTCGACATCCGCATCCACCGCGTACCTATTCCATTCGAATCCCAATATTGGATCATCCCGCATCAGTTCCCGAAATTCCTGCCCGTTCCATGCCAATACTTGCGCCGTGATGTCGACAAACCGATTGCCCACATTATCCACGAAAGAATAAACGATTTCATTCATTCCGTCACCGTTGATATCCGAAACAATCCTATATCCGGCGCTCCACCGCGCACTGCCTTCGCGATTCTGCAGTACAAACTGATGGAGAACGGTATACCGTCCCCCGCGGCACCCGATGAAGACAAAGGACGCTTTCTCCCACGTGGAGATGCTGATCAGAAATTCCGCCGTTCCATCTCCGGTGACATCCTTCTTGATGACGTAGGCATCCAATCCGTGTCCATCGGCCTCATCGGGGAAGCCGAGAATATCACCCTTGCTGGTCAGAATATCCAACAACTTCTGTTCGTATGCAGCAGGGTCGGAAGGCCAATCATCGGGAATCGGCGCATTCGTAGGCGGCGGACAGATTTCCGCCGGCGCGGAAGTCATCGTCGGCGGCATCCCGCGGGTGGGCGTGGGGCGGACGGTGGGCGTGGATATGGTAGGCCATTGGTTCGGCGATGGTGTTTCCAATTGGGTAGGTGTTGGAGACAGCGTCTGCGTGACCGAGGCCGTCGTCGTCGGGAGTGGCGGAACGGTTGCCGTCCAGGTATGGGACCCGGTGGCAATATGCGCCACACCCGGCGGCGGAAATCCGGCCGGCGAAGGATTCGCGGCCGGGCCGCAACCGGCTATCCAACCGGCGACCGCCAGTCCCATCAGAGTCGATGCCCGCTTGTCCATAGGAATCACTGTTTTTCCATGCGGAGGGATCCCGAAATATCTATCTCCTGCATACCGGCGGCCGGATCCGGCCGCGCCGGATGGCCATCGTCAGGAGGACAATTCCCATCGCCAGCGTGACGGTGAGCGAGAGGACTGCGTGCCATGCGGCCGGATCGCCGCCTGCCGGCCAGGCCGGGCTGCGCAACGCACCTTGCAGCCACCCCCTCGAGGCCAATCCGGCGGCAAGGCCGAAGACGCCCGCTTCCACGAAGTTGGCCGCAAAGTGGATCCCGATCGAAAGCCACAGCCGCCGGGTGACGATGAAAGCGGCGGTCAACAGCACGCTCGGCCCGATGACGATGGCCAGAGCCGCCACCGGATCCGCATCCGGGTTCAGCAGGTGCCCCAGCCCGAAGATCAACGCCGAAAGAACGAGGGCCCAGCGGGAGCCGAGGTATTCCTCAAGCACTGCAAACAGCACGCCGCGGAACAGGATCTCCTCGACAAACCCCGAAATCGCGTCCCCGGCGAGCGGAACGATCAACAGCGACGCGTCGTTCAACCCTTCCGCGCGGTAGACGCCCAACAGCGCCAGGACGGCGATCGGTAGAGCGGAGGCGCCCGCTCCGATCAGGATCCCGATCCCCGTTTCCCGGACGGCGTGCGGGAAGGCCAAGTCGGAAAACGCCCGGCGTTCGACCCGCCGGACATAGAAACGGTAGGCAAGGTAGACGAAGAGCAAAGTCAATCCGGTTGAGAGAACGGCGTGCAGAACCAAACCGCCGGATGCCGACGCCGTCCCTTCGGGAAGGAATATGCGTCCGAAGGCGTCGACCTCTCCCTCGAGCGAAAAGAAGGCCAACAGGATCTGCGCCGAGAGCAGGGCCAGGATCACCAGCACGAAAGCGATCGGGATCCGGACCAAGGGAAACAGGACGATCCGCCGCAGGATGCCGGGCGAGGCGGTGGTGCTATCGGCCATTTTTTCTTCTCCTGGTTGTTGCCAGCGGTGCGGAAAATTCAGTTATTTGGTAATTGGAGATGAAGGAAACACCATGACGTTTCTTTCAGCACGGGAAGGGATCGGCGGATCCGTCGCCTTCGTCCAACAGCCGGGGCTGTTCCGGTTTCCGGAACTCCACCCCCAGGTGCTCGTAGGCCAGGCGGGTGGCCGTCCGGCCCTGCGGGGTGCGGTCGAGGAAACCGAGCTGGAGCAGGTACGGTTCATAGACGTCCATGATCGTATCCGGTTCCTCGCTGATCGAAGCCGCGATGGTGGCCAAGCCGACCGGCCCGCCGCCGTATTTTTCGATGATCGTGCGCAGCACGCGCAGGTCGATCTCATCCAGGCCGAGTGAATCGACGTTCAATAAATCCAATCCGGCGCGGGCGACGTCGCTGTCGATCGATCCGCCGGCTCGCACCTGTGCGTAATCCCGCACCCGCCGTAACAAACGCAGCGCGACGCGCGGCGTGCCGCGCGCCCGGCGGGCGACCTCGCGCACGCCGCCTTCGTCGATCTGCACGCCCAGCAGCCACGCGCCGCGGCGGACAATCTCGGCGACCGACTGCGGATCGTAAAAATCCAACCGATACACCGCTCCGAACCGGGCCCGCAGGGGCGAGCTGACCATCGCCAGGCGCGTCGTGGCGCCGACGACGGTGAACGGCGGCAGGTGCAGCCGGATCGAACGCGCGCTGGGGCCCTTGCCGATGACGATATCCAGCGAATAATCCTCCATCGCCGGATACAGCACCTCTTCGACCGTGCGTCCCAGACGGTGCACCTCGTCGATGAAGAGCACGTCGCCTTCCTGCAAGTTGGTGAGAATCGCCGCCAGGTCGCCGGGCCGTTCGATGGCCGGGCCGGAGGTGACTTTAATGGAAACACCCATCTCGCGCGCCAGGATGTGGGCAAAGGTGGTCTTCCCCAGCCCCGGCGGGCCGTAGAACAGCGTATGGTCCAGCGGTTCGCCGCGTTCGCGCGCGGCGCCGATCTGGACTTCGAGGTTTTCCTTGATCCGGGATTGACCGATGACTTCCGCCAGTGTGGCGGGGCGCAGCGCGGGATCGAAAGATTCCTCGCCGCGCGGGTTTGACGACAGGAGCCGATCATCGTTCATGGAACGATTATATCAGCCCACTTTTTTTCCATCCGCCTGTCGTATAATTCCGCCATGCAGATTCGCACCCGCTCCCGGAAGCGAAACCGGATCTTCGGCGCCGCCCTGCTGGTCTCGGCCTGCCTTATGGCCGTGTATGCCCTTTGGCCGACGGTGTTCCGGACCGAAACCTTTTCGGTGAAATCCGAATATCTTCCCCAGGTGTACGACGTGGAAGTCCGCTATCCGGCGTTCGGCCCTTCGGGGGAAAAGGTGCCCGTCCGCGTGGTGCTGATCCCGTCGGGCGAGGCGGCGGCTTGGCCCGCGTCCGGGGAATCCAACCCCGTGATCGCGGCCGAAATCCAATCCGCGACGGTGAGCTTCACCCCCGCGGGGCAGATTTCCACGCTGCTCCAGGAGGGCAAAGAAGTCCGGTTCTCCTGGGAAGCCCGCTCGCTGGAGGCCGGCGAAGGGCAGTACAACATGTTCCTGTTCCGGGCCGGCGCAGAGGAAGTGGGCGGGGTATTCATCCAGCAGCCCGTGTGGGCGCGGGCGTTCCCCTACCAGACCTTCCCGGGGGCCGGCGGGTTAAAGCTGCCCCTGCTGTTCTTCGCCGCCTTCGGCGGGGTGTTCGGGGCCGGCTTCGTGCTGCTGAATACCTTGCGCTAGATGCATCCCCTCCCATCGAAACGGACCGGTCCGCCATGAAGAGAAAAAAGAGGAACAAGCCCGGGAAAGCGGAGATCGTCCGCCTCAGCCTGGGGCCGATTCAAACCAACTGCTACCTGGCGGCGGATACCTCCTCCGGCAAGGCGGCCGTCATCGATCCCGGGGATGAAACCTGGCGCATCCAGCATGCCCTGGCGATGCACGAATGGTCCCTGGCCTGGGTTCTGGTCACGCACGGCCACTTCGACCACATCGCGGCCTGCGGCCAGCTGGCCGAACAGGCGGATTGCCCGATCGCCCTGCATCCGGCCGATCTGCCCCTGTGGTGGATGCACGGCGGGGCCGACCTCTTCGGCCTGCAGATTCCCGACCAACCCGAACCCCAGCATTCATTAAAGGAAGGCGAGCGGATCGCCGTCGGTTCGCTGAACTTCGAAGTCATCCACCTCCCCGGCCATTCCCCCGGCGGCGTCGGATTCCTGGAATCCCGGCTGGGTTGGCTGTTTTCCGGCGATGTGGTGTTCGCCGAAGGCGGCATCGGCCGTACGGACCTTCCCGGCGGAAGCCAAAAAACGCTCATGGAAAGCATCGCCAAAATCCTCCAGCTTCCAGAGAACGTCATCGTCCATCCGGGCCACGGCGGTCCGACGACGGTGAAGGAACTGCGCGCGATCTGGCGGGATCCGCCGCCGGGTGCCCCGCCGTACGTCGCCGCACCTTGACAATCTTTCCGCCGATGATACAATTAGTTCAATCATACATTTGGTACTTTCGACGGGGGAGATCAGAAGATCCCCGCCAAGGACAATCGACGACGGACTGAGGGGGATGGCATTGCGTACGGGCCGGCTCCGTGCGAAACGATTAGGCCTTTTGCCGATAACCCGGAAAGGGAAATCCCGTACACGGGATGAGGAGAAAAACATGGAATCCCAGACACCCGCAACCGAAACCAAGATGAACCTTCCCCGATTTCTGCTCTCCCTGCTCATCAGGCCCAAACAAGCCTTCACCCAATTGGATAAGACCGGCCGGCCGCTTTTCGTCTGGCCGGCCGCTGCGATGCTGATCGTCATCTGGCTGGGCGCGGTCCTCACCCTGCCGGTCACCCAGCGGGAAGCGGCGAAGGCCTTCGAATCGATGGATCCATCCTATGCGGGTCTGACGGAGGAACAAATAACCATGCAACGGGATTTCGCGACCAGCCCCGTCCTGCTGGTGGCCGGCGCGGGGGTCACCGAAACCATCGCCTATCCCATCCTCTGGCTGTCGGCGGCCGGCATGCTCTACCTGCTGAGCCTGGCGTTCGGCGGGCAGGCGCAATTTAAATCCCTGTTTTCCATGACGGTTTGGGTTTCGATGGTGGAAGTCCTGGGGCGGATGGTGCGGATCATCGGCACGCTGGCCATGGACCGGACCGTCCAATCGGGGCTTGCCTATTTGGTCGCGACGGACAACCCCGCCGACGTTACCCCGCTCACGGCGGCCCTCGCTCCGATCCTTTCCAAGTTCACCATCTTCGATATCTGGTACCTGGTCCTGATCGGGATCGGGGTGGTCGTGTGCGCCAAGGTGACCCGCGCCAAGGGGGCCGTCATCACCATCCTGTACTTCCTGATCTCGCTCGTCCCGCCCGTTGCGCTGGCGGCTATCGGCGCGGCGATCAGCGCTTCGTTCTTCGGGTAGGACGCTGCGATGCAGCCCACGGCGTTCCTCCGGGCGGAGGACCTGCACAAAGAATACCGCCAGGGCCAAAAGGCATTGGAAGTCCTGCGCGGAATCGACCTGGACATCCGCCGCGGCGAATTCGTGGCGGTGATGGGGCCCTCGGGCTCCGGCAAATCCACGCTGCTTAATGTGCTCGGCGGCCTGGACCGCCCCACTTCCGGAACGATCCGGATGGAGGGCCGGGAGATCACCGCGATGGATCAGGACGCGCTCTGCCGCTACCGGCGCGACCGGGTGGGATTCATCTTCCAATCCTTCCAGTTGCTGGCGACGATGACCGCGCTCGACAACGTCGCCTTCCCGATGGTGTTCCGGGGAATTCCGTCCCGCGACCGAGCGGAACGAGCCCTCGAACTCCTGACCGAGATGGGGTTGGCGGACCGCGCCCACCACAAACCGAGCGAACTCTCCGGCGGCGAGCAGCAGCGGGTGGCGATCGCCCGCTCGCTGGCCAACGCGCCGGATCTGCTCCTGGCCGACGAACCGACCGGCAACCTGGATTCCACCACCGGCCTTGAAGTCATGAGACTCCTGAAAAGGCTTCATCAGGCCGGACACACGCTGATCGTGGTGACCCACGATGAACGGATCGCCCGGCACGCCGAACGAATTCTGCGCATGCTCGACGGGCGATGGCAAAACCCACAGACGGAGAAAAAGCCATGACCACCACACCCGCTTCCCGAATCGGACGCTTGAAGACCCTGTTCCCCGGACGGGCCGGCCTGATCCTCCTGGCGGCATTCGCAATCGGAGCTTCCGGCCGGCCGGACCGCTCGGCCGACATCACCATCTACGGGCGGCCGATGCTTGTCGTCAGCGAGGCCGCCGTCGAGCCCCAGCCGGGCCGGGAAGAAAGTTACCCGCGCGTCTTCGACCTGAAGCTGACCGTCTCGAACATCGGCTCGATCGTCGCCAGCCACGTCGTCGGCACCGTTCCGGCCAACGAGTACGTCGGCGCCGAGACGGGCAGCGCGGTGTTCGGATTCACTTATTTGTATGCCGGCACATCGCAGGAAACCACCCTGCACCTGATGCTCGACCACGCCGACACCAGCGGCCGGGTGCAGCCGGTCATCCATTTCGAATATTACACATACGACGAGGAAGAGGACGTCACCCTGAAATACACCGGCGACGAGCCGGTGCGCCTGTTCTTCGGCGAACCGGGATGGAATCGTCCCTCCCTGCTGGTCGAATCGCTGACCGCCGATCCGGAAACCCCCGCCCCCGGCGATCCGTTCACGTTGAAGCTGCGGATCGCCAACGTCAGCGCGGGCGACTCCGACCAGGTGTTGATCCGGCTGGGCGGAA
>JBJYXS010000099.1:0-17160 GCA_046260075.1 Anaerolineales bacterium
AATCCTACTACTTTTCGCCGTCCTTGGTCCCGGTACCAATTGGCTACTATATTATGGGCGATCCGGTACAGCCAGGCCGAAAAAGGCAGCCCCTGGTTTTCGTACCCGGGCAGGTGAATAAAGGCCTTTTGGAACACCTTTGAGGTAAGATCCTCTGCGTCGGCGTTGTTGCCTGTCCGATAGTACAGGTACGTGTAGATTTTCCCAAGGTACCGCTCGTAAAGATCTCCGAACGCCTGGCGGTCGTATTTTGCCTTTTGGATCAGCCGTTGTTCATCCTTTACCGACTGCCGCCTTTTGGAGGCCTTTTTTTTCACTGTCATATATAACACTTAACGTCTATCGTCGTTTCCGGGTTCTACTTCCCGGACGGCCGTATACGCTTTTCCGGCTGTCGCCCCGTCTCCTTCTGGAGCTTGCGGAAAACCGTCGTCAGGTTCTGGAAGTGCAGGTCCGGGGCCAGGCCGTTCAGGAGGATCCGGCTCTTCCCGCACTTTTCGATCGGAATCTGGCGCAAATCGTCCACCGACCAATTCCACCGGACAGCGTTCATCGCCTCCCTGCGGATGCGTTCCAGATAGACCAGGTGAGAAGCCACCATTTCCTCAATTTCCCCGCGCAAAATGACGTCTCCGTGGCCCTGCACGATATTTTCCAGCCCCATGCCGTTGATCATCTGCAGTGTGCCGATCAGCGTGTCCATGTCGCCGTCCCGGAAGAAAGGCAAGGGCATCATGGCATCCCCGGCGAACAGGATCCGTTCCTCCTCCAACAGAACCCCGATTCCGTCGGGCGTATGTCCGGGAAGTGGGAAAATGCGTATCGTACGCTTGCCTACCAGGAAATACAGCGATCCCTCGCGGAAAGTCAGGTTGGGCGGCACGATCTGGACATCAGCCAGGTCCTTGTTTTCCTGTTTGGCCGTTTCCAGAGCCTTGCGCCCCTTCATTTCCATCAGGTTGCGGCAGGTCTCGTGAGAGATGATCTGCGCCTCCGGGAACAGGTAGTTCCCGCCGCAATGATCCGCATGATGATGTGTATTCACCACAAACCGGACGGTGGTATTCAACCGTTGTTCTATGAAATCCCGGATTTCCCGGGTTTCCGAAGGAAGGGCCAGTGTGTCGATGAGGATGGCGCCGTCGGGCGTGCCGATGACGCCCGCACAAACCTGTGCATACAGGTCGCTGGAAAAGAACGATACGTCTTCGGCGATTCGTTCTCTCAACATGGATGGGAACCTCCGGTCGGTGCCGTGCATCCCCGGCCAGGCTATGCGAGAATAGCATATAAAACAGGCCGAAGTCAAGTAATAAGATTGTTTTGGTCCGAATTGTAAACCGTGCCGAACAACCGGAAATAATCCATCCTTCACGCAGCAGAAACCCTGAAAAACACCCTCCCCGACCGGGCACAACGCCGGCTTGACGTGTGTACCGTAAATCGGTAAAATCTCGCGGTTCCCTTTCAAAAAACGGGAGACAATCCAAAATGGAGCGAAGGTGGCCGGATATCCGGCTTGAGGCGCTCCGAGGAAGGTTGGCATGAGTGATATCAAGTTGCAGGCGAAAACCCGTTCCGCCGTCGGGCGTGGATTATTTGCGTTGCGAAGTTCCGGGAAGATCCCCGCCGTGTTGTACGGACCCGGCGTCGACGCCACTCCGATCGAGTTGGAAGCCAAGAAGACCGTGCAGGTGCTGAATTCCCTGACAGGATCTACTCTCGTCCGTCTGAACGTGGAGAAGAAATCCTATTCCGTGCTGCTGCGTGATGTGCAGCGCGATTCCATCAGCCGGACCATCCTCCATGCGGATTTTTACGCTGTACCCACCGACCGTGAAATCCGCGTCCGGGTGCCGCTCCAGATAACCGGTGAATCCGCCGCAGTCCGCGATTTCGGCGGAACCCTGGTGCACACCCTTTCCGACCTTGAGGTGGAATGTCTTCCCAAGAACCTGGTCAGTGAAATCACCGTCGACATCGAACCCTTGCGGGAAATCGGAGACTCCATACCGATCAAGGATATCGTTCTTCCTCCGGGGATCCGCGCCCTTGCGGATCCTGAGGAAACCGTAGTGACCGTCACCGCCCAGATGGCCGAGGAAGAAGTGGTCGTTCCGGAGGTCGCCGCCGTTCCCGGTGAAGTGGAAGTTATTGAAAAAGGAAAGAAACTGGAAGAGGGAATGGAAGAAGAGAAGGCGGAGGAAGGTCAGGAACCTGCCGCGAAGGATGCCAAGGAGTCCGAAGACCACAAGAAATAACCGCCGGATCCTGCGTAATTCCCGCCAGCCGCGCCGCTGCGGTCGTTGTCCGCCGCGCTGCGTGGCTGGTTTTTTTTAATAATTGATTCTTACTAGAGTGTGTAACGCCTTACTGATGGGGTAAAAAATCCTCCTCCAATGGAAAAGGTATCTTCTTTTCAGCCGACGCACGACATCACCCTCCTAAAACCCGGTGAGCGATCCGAATCACTTGATTTTCAATTTATCGACGATCCTTCGCATAGGATTAATGGGGAGAGAACATTCCAATCATATGCATGCTGCGAATACCCGATACATTCTTGTCTTCATCCGGGTTCTCCCTGAAACATTCTTCGGTCCGCATGGAATCGTTCATAAGCGTTTATTTTTACCAAATTTTTTTTAAGGTTCCTTTTTGGATTTCTCATTGATTCCGGACGGCGGGGATGATAGAATGCGATTCTACCGAAAATGTCGGGCTAAAATCCAGGGAATCGCCATTTTTGGCGTAGAAATAATGTTCTAATGCGTTGCGTATTCTGTGGCAAAGAAGACGCGAAGGTCATCGATACCACCCACGATGTGCGGGGTGGTATCCGTCGCCGCAGGGAATGCGTAGACTGCCGTCAGCGGTTCACCACCTACGAGCGTCCGGTCGTTTCCACGCCGCTGATCGTCAAGCAGAACGGCACGCGCGAGGAATTTGATCGCGAGAAACTGGCGCATGGAATCCGAATCGCCTGCGCCAAACGCCCGGTATCCGCTGCGGAAATCGACCGGATCGTCGGCGAAGTGGAAGCCGCGCTGCAACAGATGAACAAACCGGAAATCTCCAGCCGTGTCATTGGAGATATGGTGATTTCGGCGCTCAAGGAGCTGGATCACGTCGCGTACATCCGGTTTGCCATCGTCTACCTTCGGTTGGACGACCTGCGGTCCATCCGTGATGAAATAAACTCCCTATTACGGGAAGGCGGGTAAGGCCGCTTTTTCCGCTGGTATCGTCTTCTTTTTTTCCAGGAGGAAGGGATGACCCATTCCACAGCCGTCTCGGAGGAATCGAAAATCAAGGGTAATGGTCGGCCTCACTTGACGCCGGTCGTGCTCGCGCCCAACGCCAAGGTGATTCTCGAAAAACGCTACCTGCGCAAGGGTCAGGATGGAAAACCGTCCGAGACGGTGGAAGAGATGTTCTGGCGGGTCGCCGCCTTCGTCGCCCAAGCGGAAACGGAATACGGCGGGGATGCCGAAAAGACGGCCCGGATCTTCTATGAAATGCTGTCGAACCTGCGCTTCTTCCCCAACTCTCCAACGTTCACCGGTGCCGGGACGCCGCTCGGCCAGCTTGCCGCTTGTTTCGTGCTTCCCATTTCCGATGATATGGGCCGCGAAGAATCGGGGATTTTTCAAACCCTTCGCGATGCCGCGCTGATCCAGCAAACCGGCGGGGGCAATGGATTTTCGTTTTCCCGGATCCGGCCCAAAGGCAGCCTGGTGAATTCCTCCTCCGGCCAGGCGACCGGTCCGATCGGGTTCCTGCGGGTCTATGATAAAGCCTTCGGCGAGATTGCCCAGGGCGGCACCCGCCGGGGCGCCAATATGGCCGTCCTCCGGGTCGATCATCCGGATATCGAGGAGTTCATCACCTGCAAGACCGATGAGAAGGCCATCACCAACTTCAACATTTCGGTCGGTATCTTGGATTCGTTCATGGAAGCCGTCCGCGCCGACGGAATGTGGGATTTGCGTTTTCCGGATGTGTTCGCGCCGGAATACCGGTCGTTCCACGGCACACTGGAACAGGCCGAACAGGCGGGAGTTCCCATCCGCACCTACCGGACGGTGCGGGCGCGTGACCTGTTCGAAAAGATCGTCCAGCAGGCCCACCATAACGGCGAACCCGGGGTCCTCTTCCTTGATACCGCCAACCGGTACAACCCGGTATCCCACCTGTACGACCTGGAAGCGACCAATCCGTGCGGCGAACAATGGCTGGGACCGTACGAGAACTGCTGCCTGGGGTCCTTGAACCTTTCCCGGCATTTCGGCCGCGGGCGGAAAGTGGATTGGGAAAGACTGCGCAAAGACATCATCCTGGCAACCCGCTTCCTGGATGACGTGGTGACGATGAATTCCTATGTCCCGGCGGTTCCGCAGTTGAAAACCGCCGCCTTTAATGCCCGCCGGATCGGACTGGGATTGATGGGTTTGGCGGATATGATGTACCACTCCGGAATCCGTTACGGGTCCGAAGAAGGGCAGGAGTTCGCGGCCCAAGTGATGGAATTCATCCGCTTCCACGCCATGAAAACCAGCATTACACTGGCGAAGGACCGCGGGGCGTTCCCATCCATAAACGGCAGCGTGTACGATCCGTCCCATCTCTCCTGGGAGCCGCCCCAGCCGCTGGTTCCCTATACCCGCAACTTCCATCGGCCGGCGGTCGACTGGCAGGAAATCACCCGCGGGCTGCAAGCCCACGGCATTCGCAACGCGGCCCAATGCACGATCGCCCCCACCGGCACCATCGCCACGGTGGCGGGATGCGAGGGTTATGGGTGCGAGCCCACCTTCGCCCTCGCCTACATCCGCCACGTCAACGACAATGGACGCGACCTTCCATTGACCTATATCTCGCCGCTGTTCGAATCCGCCCTCAAGGACGCCAAACTGAGCGGGGAAACCCATCAACGCATTATCGACCAGGTTATCCAGCAGGGATCCTGCCAGGGAATTGCGGATATCCCGGAGGAGATCCAAGAGCGGTTCGTCGTCTCCCAGGATATCTCCGCCGAAGAGCACGTCCGGATGCAGGCTTCCCTCCAAGCGTTCGTCGATAACAGCCTGTCGAAGACGATTAATTTTCCGCCGGATACTACCGAAGACGACGTTTCCCGGGCGTATCAACTGGCCTGGGAATTGGGATGCAAAGGGATCACCGTGTTCATCACCGGATCGCGCGAGCAGGTCGTCTTGGAAACGGTTAAAACGGCTAAAGACAAAGGCCAGGACGTCTCGATCGTCGCTTCGCCGGCGGAAGGCGCCGACCATCCCGTCACCATGATTCCCACAACCACTCCCGCCGATGATCAATCCATCCCGTTGTGGTATGAAACCAAACGCCCCCGTCCGCGCCGGCTGCCCGGGGCGACCTTTCAGGTCGACACGCCGCTAGGCAAGGCGTTCGTCACCGTAAACGAGAACAACGGCCGCCAGCCGTTCGAGGTGTTTATCGCCACGGCCAAGGCGGGGTCCGAGACGGCGGCTGTATCGGAAGCGCTGGGGCGGCTGATTTCGTACATCCTCCGGTTGGGCTCTCCCGTTCCGCCGAAGGACCGTTTGGTGGAAGTTGTCCGTCAGTTGGCGGGCATCGGCGGCGGACGGCCGCTTGGATTTGGTCCGAACCGCATCCTATCGCTTCCGGACGGCGTCGCCCATATCTTGGCGGACTATCTGGAAGGGCCTCCTTCCGAACAGGATCCCGAAAAAACCGGGAAGCTGCCGCCGCCCGGAACGGAGATCCCTTCCCCCGGCCAAATGAAAATGAAGATCGGCGATTTGTGCCCGCAATGCGGAGAGGCCGCCGTGGTCAACGAAGAGGGTTGCCGCAAGTGCTATTCTTGCGGGTATAGTGAATGTTGAGATATCGGGGGCGGGCAGGCAGGGAACCGTCCGCGCAGATCCGCATGGCGTTCGCACGTGCAGCCGGCACGCGGATTGCCTGCTAATATCTTCCGTACGCCGCTCGTACCAAGTTGAGCAGATCCATCTCCGGGCCCAGCACCCATAGTATGTACCTGCCGCTGCGATAGACACAGGCGGTGGCGTCGTTCATCGTCCAACAGTCCCCTGCCGGCGCTTCCGTCTGCTCCCCGCGGAACCGCATATCCAGGTATTCCTTCATCCGGCTGTGAAATTCCGTTGCGTCCTTATCGGTATCCCACGCCCATTCGGCGGATAGAAGCAGCTGCTCGCCATCTCCGGACGAAAATACCAGATAATGATCCCCGCCCCAGCCGGCGCTGGCCGTTATTGCCTGATCGTCGGATATCTGGGCGAAGGCGTCGGCGCCGTAGGACAACAGTAAGTATGTCATGAATTCGCCTAGAGTATCGGATTTCGCCACCGACCACGCTTCCCCCAGAACGGCCTGCAGGTCGGGGATCTCCATGGGAATGGGCTTTTCTCCAATCTCATACTTCTGCGGGTGAAGGATCTGTTCCGTGCTGACCGGCAGATTCTCGTAAATCTTGTTCACCCTCGCCCAGTTGCCTTTCTGGTAGAAATAATTGACGAAATCCATGCCTTGGAGATATGGAAAATCGACCGCTGGATACATATACGGGGGCGTATTGTCTTCCGGCGGCATGCTGTAGGGGAATTGGTACGCGCCGATGTCTTGTATGTCGTACACCGAAGCGTATTGCTGATACCACTGGACCATCAGCCACACGGCATCCCCCTCGACCAACGCCCGGATCGCTTCACAGCGCTGGGAATCGCCGGCGCACAGCGGATCATCCTCCATGATCCCGACCGCCGGATAATAGGCATGCACCAGGGCATGGTCGTATTCGTGGGAGAAGGTCCATTTCTCCATTCCCGCGAATCGACTCCCGATAACGAATATCATCCGCTGTTCCGGCATGTAGAACCCCATTACGCCGTCCGCCAGACGTGTGAGGGCGTATTTTTCCAGATCGTATGTGGGTTTGATGAATCCCAACGCCACCAGCGCCTTGGATTCATCCCCGATGGTTTCCCGGATGCCCAGCCGATCCAACTCGGCCTGCAATACCGCTTCAGCTTGCTGCCGGCTGACGACATACACGGGCACCGGTTCATCGGGTGTCAAACCACGCAGATCTTCTACCTGCCGCATGACTTTCTCCATATCCGCTTGCATGGTTTCATTTGGCGGGATGAAGGTGGGCGACGGGGTAAGGGTTGGCGTTGAAGTTATCGTCGGCGTCGGGGTGATGGTCCGGGTCGGGGTAGGCGTCCATTCCGGCGGGAGGGTGATGAGTGAAATCGGCGTTTGGGTGGCCGCCGGCGTCAAAGGGAGCGGTTGTGTTGGCAGCCAGTCGGTCCATAATGTCTCGGGGATGTACCCCGCCAGCCACAATCCCACCCCGGTTCCGGCGGCGATGAGGAACAGGACGACCGCAATGATCAGGCATGTGCACCCTATGTTACGCTTTTTCTTCGGCGGCTCGGTATCTTGCGCCTCCGGCGGTTTGTCTATGATCCGTCCGGAAACCGCAGATTTCCCTGTGGTTCGAACAGGCCGAATCCTTCTACTCTGTTGTTTTGCGCCAGCGCCGGCTTCGGATTGTTCTCCTGCTTTTCCTGCACCGGCCGCCGGTACGGGTTCGGGCTTACGCGCGGGTAGTGTCCCCGCAGGAACCGCAGCGGCTTTCTTACCAGCCGGCCGCTCCTCCTCTTCCGCAAAGAACGGCGGAATGGGCGGCTTTGGTGCCGCCGCGCGCGCGGGCGGTTGCGGTGGGCCAGCCGGCTTCGCCGCCGGGGGTGGAGTATGCCTCGCTAATCCGGCCGCCGCCGATTGTTCCTGAGGAGCCGCTGGTTTGGCAGGCGGAGCCGCAACCTGCCGCGGTATCGGCGTTATGGGTTGCCTTTTGGAAGGCATGCTCGGCGTTGAAGCCTTTTGCACCAATGGGGATTGCTTCGCAACCGCATCCATACCAGCCGATGCCGTTATCGGCGGGAGCGGTGCCTTCGCCGGTGCGGATGGCTGTTCTTCTGGCAAAGAGGATTTGTCCGGCAGCGGAGACTGTGCTGCCGGCGGTTCAGGCGCCGCTTTCTCTATAGGAACGGCGGGCGGAGTTTTCGGGGCTGCGGCCGTTTCCTCTTGGGGCGGATGAGCGGCTACTTCTTCTATAAAGGAAATATCAGCTTCGGCTTTACCGATGTCGACCGTGAAAGGCGCGGCATGCAGCAAACCATCTGATTGGGAAGGCGCGGATTGACTCGCCTCATCCAGCAGTTCCTTGGTGGGTTTCGGTTCCGCTTTCAGCAATTCATTTGTACGCGGCGGCGGTTTCACTTCGGGATGCTGTTCGGCTTCTATCTTTTTCAAGGCCTCCCGGGCTTCCGCATTCCGTGGATTGATAGCCAGTACCTTGCGGTAGCAGTCCGCCTTCTGTTGGGGATCCTCCAGCGTATAGGAGAGGAACATCCAACCGGCTTCCTGCTTGGAATCCGCACGGACCACGTCGAGCAGCAAAGCCCGGGCCTCCACGATCTGGCCGGCGACGAAGAATTCCATTGCCTGCTGCAGGACGGCTGTGAAATCTCTTGCCATCGTCGCTGATCTCCAATAGACAAATCCGGGTTCGATTGTAGCATTTTATGAAACGAAGGGCAATTAAACCCCCGTCTTCCCTTTTTTTTTCGTATCTGCGCCCGAAACCGGTTCGGCACGCAGGTTATGTATAATAATCCCTCCGACGGTTCCTTCCACCGCCGGCCCTGGATCACCGGTTTTGCCGCCGACGGGCGGATCCTTGCGACGGTTTGTGCGAGACAGCATGCAAAAAACCCGAATTGGTAATCTTTCCCGCAAAATAAGAGCCGGCTTGCGCGACACTTCCCTCCTGCTGCGGGAGTTCCGCGATCCGCTGCTGTTATTCATGGTGGCGATCTCCGGTTGCGGCTTGCTCTACTACCTCCTGGCCGGTTACTGCGGCGAACCGCTCGCCACTCCCGTCGAGGCGGTGTTCCTGGTCCTGGCCGCAACGTTTCTCGAAACGCTTGGCGATTTTCCGCATGCGTTTGTTCTGCAGTTGTTTCACTTCGTCATGCCCGTCCTCGGTATGGTGACCCTGGCATACGGTTTGGCCGATTTCGGCACTCTGTTCTTTAACCGCCGCGCCCGGGGCAAGGAGTGGGAAATGGCAGTGGCTTCCACCTTCAACCATCACATCGTCCTGATCGGTTTGGGGCATCTGGGATTCCGGGTCGCCAGCCAGCTGCACGATCTGGATCAGGATGTCGTGGCGATCGAGTTGAGCCCGTCCGCCGATTTGGTGGCCAACACGCGCCGGCTGGATATTCCGGTCATTCCCGGCGACGGCACCCGGGAGGAGCTGCTCGACGCCGCGGGTATCCGCCGGGCCCGGACGGTCATCCTTTGCACGCAAAACGACAGCCTGAACCTCCAAATGGCCGTCAAAGCCCGGGGCCTCAATCCGAACCTGCATGTCGTGATTCGGATTTTCGACGACGGGTTCGCCACCGCCTTGCAGCAGCAGTTCGGATTCGATGCGATCAGTGCCACCGGCATTGCTTCGCCGGTGTTCGCCGCCGTCGCCGCCGGCGCCAACATCACCCCGCCGATCATGGTGGAAGGCAACCCGCTATGCTTTGCCACCGTCGCATTCCCCGATTGCGCCGAATCCACGGGTCGTACCTTGAACGACCTCGAACAGAATTATCACGTAAGCGTTGTGCTGCTCAAGCGGCAGGGTGCGATGGAGTGGCATCCTTCCGGCCTTGACGCCATCCAGGCCGGCGACGTTGTCGGTATCCTCGGTAATCCCGACCGGATCAATCAGGTCGTTCACGATTGCCGGTAAGCGGATAGGTTATAAAAAAAAACGCCGCGGCCCCTACAGCCGCGGCGGCATGGTGATCTGCCATCAACCGGTGCCGCTTACATTTCCGCCAGCACGCAATCCGTCATCGCCCTGGTGGTCAACGCTTGAGATTCCGCCGGCCGGAGGTCCGCCGTCCGGTGCCCGCTTTCCAGCGTTCGATCCACGGCCTGCTCGACGGCCTGCGCCTCCGCTTCCATGCCCAGCGAGTGACGCAGCAACATCGCACCGCTGAGGATCGCCGCCAGCGGATTGGCGATCCCTTTCCCGGCGATATCGGGCGCCGAACCGTGGATCGGTTCGTACAGTCCGGGACCGGATTCCCCCAATGAGGCCGACGGGAGCATCCCCATCGATCCCGCCAGGACAGACGCCTCATCGGTGAGAATGTCGCCGAACATATTATCGGTGACGACCACGTCAAGTTCCTGCGGATTTGTCAGAAGCCGCATCGATGCCGTATCCACCAGGATATGCTCCAGGGACACATCGGGTTGTTCCGCCCCCACCGCGGTGACGATCTGCCGCCATAAACGCGAGGATTCCAGCACATTGGCCTTATCCACCGAGGTAACCTTTTTCCGCCTGTTCCGGGCCATGCGGAAGGCAAATTCCGCCACGCGGCGCACCTCGTAATCGTAGTATTCCAGCGTATCCACCGCCCGTTCTCGTCCGTCGGCGGTCGTTACGCGTTCCTTCGGCCGTGCGAAATACAATCCGCCGGTCAGTTCGCGGACCACCAGAAGGTCCACCCCGCGGATCCTTTCCGTTTTCAAGGGTGATACGTCCAGCAGCGCAGCATGAACCTTCACTGGCCGCAGGTTGGCGAACACCTCCAGTTCCTTGCGCAGCCGCATCAATCCTTGTTCCGGCCGGACGCCGGCCCGCGGGTCGTCCCATTTCGGACCGCCCACCGCGCCCATCAGGACGGCGTCGGATGCCTTGCAGTCCGCCAAGACTTCATCGGTCAGTGCTGTGCCGTATCGGTCGATGCAACACCCGCCCCCCGGCAGTTCCTTAACGGCCAAGCGGCGGCCGCCCAATGCGGCCGCCTTTTCCAGCACCCGCACGGCTTGCGCCGTCACCTCGGGTCCGATTCCGTCACCGGGCAGCAGGATGATGTGTGCCGTCGTCATTTACACCAAACCCGCGATCAGATCGCCGGTTTCCGTCGTGGAAAGCCCCATTTTCCGCGCCGCCAGACTCTTGATCTTGCCGCTGGAAAGGGCCTTGATCACCGCCTGTTCGACCGCCTCCGCCGCGGCCGATTCGCCCAGCGAATCCAGCAGCATGCCGCCGGCGCAGATGGCCGCCATCGGGTTTATGACGTTCAATCCGGTGTATTTCGGCGCCGATCCGCCGATCGGTTCGAACATCGACACGCCCTGCGGGTTGATATTTCCGCCGGCAGCGATCCCCATTCCGCCCTGGATCATCGCCCCCAAGTCGGTGATGATGTCGCCGAACATGTTGTCGGTGACGATCACATCAAACCATTCCGGATTCTTGACCATCCACATCGTGGTCGCATCCACGTGGGCATAATCGGTTTTAATATCGGGATACTCCTTAGCCACCTCGTGGAATGTTCTTTCCCATAAATCGAAGGCATAGGTTAATACATTGGTCTTTCCGCACAGCGTCAGCTTGTTGCGCTTGGCGCGTTTCCTGCAGGTTTCGAAGGCATAGCGGATGCAGCGCTCTACTCCCATCCGCGTGTTGATCGATTCCTGGACCGCCACCTCATGGGGCGTCCCCTTGCGCAGCACGCCGCCTGCGCCGGCGTACAGCCCCTCGGTGTTCTCGCGGACGACGATAAAATCGACGTCTTCCGGGGTTTTATCCTTCAGCGGCGTATCCACATTGGGATACAGCTTTACCGGCCGCAGATTGATGTACTGATCCAGTTCAAACCGCAGACGCAGCAGCAACCCTTTTTCCAGAATGCCGGGTTGCACGTCCGGATGCCCGATCGCCCCGAGGTAGATCACATCCAACTTCCGCAACTCCTCCACAACGCTGTCGGGCAGAATTTCCCCGGTCCGTTGATAGCGTTCGCCGCCCAGATCGTAGTCCGCCCACTCGATTCCGAAATCGTTGCGCTTGGCTGCCGCCTCGAGGACCTTCTTTCCTTCGCGGATGACTTCCGGCCCGGTGCCGTCTCCGCCGATCACACCGATCCGATAGGTTTTGCCTGCCATGAAATCCTCTCCTTGATTTTTTCCGGACGCATCCCTTTGCCCTCCACTTTCCCTCACAGGAAAGACGGGAATGCGGGCCGGAGGATTTACTTCGTCGTCAACCCGAATTCGATCGAATCGGTCAGGGCCTGCCAGGAAGCCTCGATGATATTTTCACTGGCTCCGACCGTACTCCACCGCCGGCCGTCGCATTGGGTGTCGATCAGCACCCGCACGATCGCAGCGGTGCCGCTGTTGGAATCCAGAATACGTACCTTGTAATCCACCAATTCAAAGTCGTTGATTTGCGGAAAACGCGGCAGCAGCGCCTTGCGCAGCGCGCCGTCGAGAGCGTTTACCGGACCGTTGCCCTCGGCCGCGGTGTGGATGATCTCGTCGCCGACCCGGATCTTGACGTTTGCCTCGGCCAGAAGTCCCCTTCCCTGACGGTTTTCTACGACGCAAAAGAAGTCGATCAACTCGAACGGCGGCCGGTAGTCCGGGTCGTGCCGTTTCAGCATCATCGCCACAGAGGCTTCGGCCGTCTCGAAGGAAAAACCCCGGGCTTCCAGGTCCTTTATCTCCTCAAGGACTTCGCCGACGGCCTTTTCATCCGCCTGCAGCTGGAATTCCTCCACCTTGTTAAGCAGATTGCCCTTTCCGGAAAGTTCGCTGACGACGACCCGCATCTTATTGCCCACCAACTCCGGATCGATGTGCTGATAGGAAGAGGGATTGCGCCGCATAGCTGCCACATGAATCCCGCCTTTATGGGCAAACGCCGACTTGCCGACGAACGGAATATGCTCGTCCGGCGACAGGTTGGCGATTTCCGCCACGAAATGGGCCGTCTCGAAAAGGCGGGTTAATTGCCCCTTCGGCAGGCAGGGTTCACCCATTTTTAGTTCGATATCCGGGATGATAGTGCACAAGTCGGCGTTTCCGCACCGTTCGCCGTAGCCATTGACCGTCCCCTGCACGTGACTTGCCCCCTCCCGCACAGCCACCAGCGTGTTGGCCACGCCGCAATCGCTGTCATTATGGGTGTGGATCCCCAGCGGCGCGTCGATCTTCGCGCGCACGGCCCGGAAGACCTCCTCGACCTCCCAGGGAAGAAAGCCGCCGTTTGTCTCGCAAAGGACCAGCGTCCCGGCGCCCCCGCGGATCGCCGCCTGCAGGGTTTCCAAGGCGTAGTCTGCGTCCGCCTTGTAGCCGTCGAAAAAATGTTCTGCGTCGAACAGGACGGTTTTCCCCTTGGCCCTAAGATAGGCGATGCTGTCCTCGATCATACGAAGGTTTTTTTCCTTCGAGGTCCGGAGCACATCGGAAACGTGGAGGATCCACGATTTTCCGACGACCGTGCAGACATCCGTCTGCGCCTGGAGCATGGCTTGCAGGTTCTCGTCCTCTTGCGGTGTTTTTCCCACCCGGCAGGTCGATCCGAAGGCGACGATCTTAGCCGTCCGCCAGTTCACCGAACCGGCCTTGGTGAAAAACTCCAGATCTTTGGCGTTGGAACCCGGCCATCCGCCTTCGATGAAGGCCACACCCAATTCATCGAGTTTATGGGCGATCTTCAACTTGTCGTCGCATGAAAACGAGATGCCTTCGCGCTGCGAACCGTCGCGCAATGTGGTGTCGTAGATTTCGATCATGCGGTCCTCTTCTTTCCGGCGGCGGGGCAGCGTTCATCGTGCCGTGCTTCGAAAGCCTGGATCTGCGGCAGGAATCCCGCGAGGTAATCCAACTCATCCTTCCCCTGCATCAGGCATAATTTGGAAAAGGCATCCACCGCAAATGCTGCTTCTACGCCGCCCGGCAACCGCAGCTTTTGATTTTCCAAATCGATGGTGATGGCGGCGGAAGGCGCCTCTTCCACCAGGTCCGTCAGACTGCGGTGGATGGATGGATCGACCGCGACCGGCAGGACGCCGTTTTTCAACGCGTTGTTGCGGAAGATATCGGCAAAGGAGGTACTGATGACGGCTCGGATACCGCCGGCCAACAGCGCCCAGGGGGCATGTTCGCGCGAGGAACCGCATCCGAAGTTATCTCCCGCCAGCAAGATGCTCGCGCCATGATATTCCGGCTGGTTCATGGCGAATTCCGGATTCGGCGCCCCGTCCGGCAAGTAGCGCCAGTTGGAAAACAGTCCTTCCGCCAGCCCGCTTTTATCGGTTCCCTTCAGATAGCGGGCGGGGATGATCTGGTCGGTGTCGATGTTGTTGACCAGCAAGGGAATGATCTTCGATGTTATGGTCCGTATCGGTTCCACCGGTCAATCCTCCTGCATCAGATTCCGCGGATCGGCGACGGCGCCCGCAACCGCCGCGGCGGCCGCCGTCAGCGGGCTGGCCAGCATCGTCCGGCCGCCTTTCCCCTGCCGCCCTTCAAAGTTGCGGTTGCTGGTGCTCACCGCATACTGCCCGGGCTGCAGCTGATCGCCGTTCATCGCGATGCACATGCTGCATCCCGAATACCGCCACTCCGCGCCGGCCTCGCGGAAGATCCTGTCCAGACCTTCCGCTTCCGCATCGCTGCGGACCCGTTCGGATCCCGGGACGACCAACAGGCGGACGCCGGGCGCCGCCTTCCGACCGCGCAGGATCCGCGCCGCGGCCCGCAAGTCCGACAGCCGGCCGTTGGTGCAAGAGCCGATGAACACGACATCCACTTTCTTCCCGACCATCGGTTCTCCGGGCGAAAATTGCATGTAGTCCAAGGCCTTTTCCAGGGCCGATCGCCGGAGCAGATCGGTCTCCGCCGCCGGATCCGGTACGGTTCCGGTGACGGCTACACCCATGGCGGGATTTGTTCCGAAGGTGATCATCGGCTGCAGCGCCGACGCGTCGATGTCAATGGTTCTCTCAAAAACCGCTTCCGGATCCGAAACCAGGGTCCGCCAGCGCTTGAGAGCCGCTTCCCACGCCTCGCCCTTTGGTGATAGTTCCCGGCCGGCCAAGTATTGGAACGTGGTATCGTCCGGCGCAACCAATCCCGCCCGCGCGCCGCCCTCGATCGACATGTTGCAGAGTGTCATCCGTCCTTCCATATCAAGCGATTGCACCGCCGGCCCGCAATATTCGAAGACCTGTCCGGTCCCGCCCCCCACCCCGATCTGCGCGATCAGGCCGAGGATCATATCCTTAGCCGTCACCCCCGTTGGCAGACGACCGTGGAATGCCACCCGCGTGGGACTGGGCCGGTTCTGAAGCAGGCATTGGGTCGCCAGCACCTGTTCGACCTCGCTGGTGCCGATCCCAAAGGCCAGCGCGCCGAACGCCCCGTGCGTCGCCGTATGGCTGTCGCCGCATACGATCGTCATTCCCGGCTGGGTCGCCCCCCGCTCGGGCCCGATGATGTGGACGATTCCACGCCCCGGATCATCCAGTTTCATGAGACGGATGCCGAACTCCCGGCAATTGGTTTCCAGCTGCCGCAGTTGTTTGACCGCCGCATCATCCGCGCCGTCCAGCGTCAGGCTGCCGGTCGGGATGGAATGGTCCATCGTCGCCAGGGTCCGGTCCGGACGGTGTACCGTTTTCCCGCGCGCCCGCAGTGACGCGAAGGCCTGCGGAGACGTCACCTCATGTATCATCTGCAGGTCGATATAGAGCACGGCCGGACGGCCGGGCTCCTGCAGTACGAGGTGATCCTGCCAAATTCGATCGAAGAGCGTTTTCGGATCGTTCATGTGTCCTTTTCCGATGCAGGTTTCTGACCGCCCAATATGGCGTAATTGATCCGCTGCCAGTGGCAGCCCACTTCCTGAAAGCCCGCGTCGCGCAGCCACATCAGGTGGTCCTCGATCCTGGCGGGGATATCCTCCGCACGGTAGCGTTCCATGCAGGCGGCGTCATCCTCGCCCATGGAGCGGATGTACTCCCGCCACAGGCTGAGATAGACCGCATCCAGACGTTCGGTCGCCCCGCGGACGATATCCCGGTTGAGGAACCACCCTCCCGGCCGGAGGGCGTGGAAGATCCGGCGGTACAGCCTGCGTTTGCCCGAATCCTCCAGATGGTGGATCGACAGGCCGGAAAGGACCAGGTCGTATCCCCGCCCGAAATCGTCCCGCGAGAAATCGCCCTTCCGGTATTCCACCCGGTCGGCGAATTTCGCCAGCCGATGGCGTGCCGCATCCAGCATGGCGTCGGCGAGGTCGAACACGGTCACCTCGGCCAGCGGGTATTTGCGAAGGATCCCTTCGGACAGCACGCCGGTTCCCGCACCCAGATCCAGCCCGCGGATCCGCGCGGTCCCCTCGAAGGGGATCAGGATCGTCATCATCTCGTTTTGTTCGATGTAATAGGGAACGAAACGGACGATGTGATCGTCGTACCCGGGCGCATCCTCCTCGAAATGGGCCTTCACCCGCTCCAAGTTCATCAGGCGGGATCCGGTTGTGCGGCCGTCTCCGGCGCTTTTCCGGTGACGACCAGCATTTTGTTCAGCGCACTCAAGTAAGCCTTGGCGCTGGCGACGATGATGTCGGTGTCGGCTCCGTGCCCGCCGTAGGTGCGCGGTTTCACCGGGCCGTTTTGAGCCGTCCGGCGCGGCGTCGGGTCTTCCTCCTTCGGCTTCAACCGAACGGTCACTTCACCGATGGCATCGATCCCCTCGGTGATCGCGCGGATGGAGAATTCCTCAAGGACGTTTTCGGTGCGTACGATCGTGTCGATCGCCTTGTAGGTGGCGTCCACCGGTCCGGTACCGATTGCGGCCTGCACATGCATCGAACCGTCAGGGCCCCGCAGGCGCACGGTGGCGGTGGGCATGCCCATCGTTCCGCAAGCCACTTGCAGGCCTTCCAATGCGAAGATTTCCCGCGGCTGGTAGATCTGATCGGCCACCAGCGCCTCCAAATCCGCGTCGGTGATGCTCTTCTTCTTGTCGGCCAGTTCCTTAAACCGTTCGAAAGCCCGGTCCAGTTCCTCGTTCGAGAGTTCGTGTCCCAACTCGCTCAATCGCACCCGCAGAGCGTGGCGGCCGGAATGTTTGCCCAGCACCAAGCTGGACTGCGTCAAACCGATCATCTCCGGACGCATGATTTCGTACGTCGTGTGGTGCTTGAGCATCCCGTCCTGGTGGATGCCCGCCTCGTGGGCGAAGGCATTGGCGCCG
>JBJYXS010000100.1:0-2332 GCA_046260075.1 Anaerolineales bacterium
CGCCGCTGCCTTCGGGGATGCCGATCAGAGGGGTGACGCCGCCGCCGTCGGCGCGGGCGGCGTAGAAGCCGCTGACGTCGATTCCGAATCCGGAGACTCTGCTGAACCGCTCCGCCGAACTGTGCACGATCCACTTTCCATCGGGCGACCACACCGGCCGGTAGGCCTGTCCCGGGCCGTCGGTCAGCCGCACGATCTCGCCGCTCTCCCGGTAATACTCATAGAGATCCGCCGACGGCCCCTCCTGGGCGCCGATGAACGCCAGCCGCATCCCGTCCGGCGACCAGGCGAAGGACGCCTGCTCGATCATCGCGCGCTGGATTTCGGACGTGGAATCGGGATCGGGTTCGGTGGCGGGGGAGGTGAGCGGGATTTCGGCCAGCTGCCGGCCGTCGGGCAATGAGATGATGTGGAGCTTCAATTCGGGATAGCTGCCGAAGGGAAAAGGGGTGCGGGAGGGATCGGAGGTGGTGATGTAGGCGAGCAAACCGCCGGACGGAGAGATGGCATCGGAAAGCTGTCCGGGAATGATGACCTTTCCGGGGATGCGCAGGAGGGACTTGCCGCCGTCGGGCCGGGCCATCCACAATCCCTGTTCGGTTTCAACCAACAGCCAACCGCTTTTGTCGGGCGCGGGCGGTTGGGCGAGGGTGGCCGTCGGGGCGGGTTCTGCGGGCGTTGCCGTGATGGTCGGTTCTTCGGTCGCGGATGGGTATTGCGGTATTTCGGCGGTGGCGGTCGGCGTCGTCGCCGGATCAATGAAAATTTGCAGCGTGTGCGGCGCACAGGATGCCAAGAGAATAATAAACGCCGACGCGGCGGTTCGATGCAGATGAGTTTCTACCGGTAGTATCCGCTTCATATTGTCCTCTCTCGATGGTTATTCTATACGAAGGGAGGACGGTTTTGGGGGGTGTTACAGAACTGTAATGGATTTCACGGATTTGTTTGAGAGGATGGATGGGATGGTGTTGTGACCGACCATGGACCGTGGACCATCGTAAAAACCACTGTGTCATCCTAAGGCTGCGAATTCTCCACTAATTTGTCATCCTGATAATTTGTCATCCTGAGGGCGCAGGTTCTTCGCGCCCGAAGGATCTCTACCCCTTTACCGATGAGATCCTTCGGCCGCATTTCATGCGGCCTCAGGATGACAAAAAAGCATAAACCGCGGCCTCAGGATGACAAAAAAGCACAAACCGCGGCCTCAGGATGACAAAAAAGCATAAACCGCGGCCCTCAGGATGACAAGGGCGAAGGTCCACGGTCTACTCTTTCGATAGTCAAGAGTCTTTTCCCTTCTTTTAAAATCCCATCCATCCTGAGCAATCCTGTAAATCCTGTCTATTGCTCTTTCGATCGTCGATCGTCGCTCCTCTGTCTATTCCTCCCACCACGCCATGTCCGTCCATCCGTAGGCGGGCGTCAGGCCCGTCGCCAGTAAAATGGGCGCCCACTCCGGCGCTCGGGCCCGGTACAGCCCGCCTCCCTTGGCGACAAAGTAGAGCGAGTCCCCGTCGGGTGAAAAGATCATTCCGTTCCCGGCGACCTCGCCGTCGAAGATCTGCCGAAGTTCCGTTCCGTATCCGCCGGCGAAGATTCCGTCCGTGCGATGGTATGTCCACTCCGATATGTACGCCCACCAGCGTCCATTCGGCGAGACGGTCGGTATGATGTATGCCGTCGCCGGCAGTTCGCGGATTTCGCCGGCGGTGGATACCTCCAGCAGGCGTGTCCCCCAGGGCCTGGCGAGGAAAGCGCCGATGCCCTCCTCCCACTCGATTTCGAGGGTGTTTTCGCCGCTGATCATCCGCGGCGTGCGGTCCGAAGCGGTAAGGCGGTATATCCCAAGCCGGGCGTCCGCATCGAACGCGGCATCATTGGACGATTGCGAAAACAGCACGGTCCCCGAGCCGACGGCGGCGCCGCTGATGCAACCTTCGAAAGACAATTCCACCTGCTGCTCGGCCAGATCCACCAGGCGCACGTTGCTCGGCCCGCAGGTGTAGAGCCACGAGCGTGCGACGAGCGTTTGGCCGTCCAGCCAGCCGACGACGGCTTCATCGCCGCTGTCCGCGGCAACATCGTACAGCGAAAAGACGCCGCTGCCGTCGGCTCGGGCGGTGTAGAAGCCGCTGACGTCTATTCCGAATCCGGCGACTCTGCTGAACCGCTCGGCCGCGCCGTGCACGATCCACTCCCCGCCGGGCGACCACACCGGCCGGTAGGCCTGGTCCGGGCCGTCGGTCAGCCGCACCACCTCGCCGCTCTCCGGGTAATACTCATAGAGATCCGCCGACGGCCCCTCCTGGGCGCCGATGAACGCCAG
>JBJYXS010000101.1:0-6718 GCA_046260075.1 Anaerolineales bacterium
GGTTCCCTGGTCGATGGCGGCGATGAAGTCGGGCATTGGCGTGCTCCTCCTCACCTCCATCCCCCGGCCCCTTCCCCCTCTCCTGAATTATTTCAGGAGAGGGGGAAGGGGTGCAGGGATAGGGGGTGAGGACATTGTACAAGAAGTCCATTTCTTTCGTTGCACATCAAAGGCCCGGCGGCATCGCACCGCCGTTCCGTGTGATAATATGATTCGATATTGCATTTCGCGGATTTTCCACAGAAAGGTAGACCGTGAAATTATTCGCCGGTTTGGCGTGCACGGTTTTTTGTCTGCTGATGGCCGCGCCCGTACGCGCCTCGCCGTCCATGGCCGAACGGACGCCCCCGTATTTCGAATCCGGTGATTGTCTGTTTGCGGCCCCCGATGACGGACTCGCCGAGTGCGGCTACCTGGTGGCGCCGGAGGACCGGGAGAAGCCGGAAGGGAACGTGGTGCGGCTGCCGGTCGTGATCTTCCGCAGCCGGTCGGAGGATCCGGCGCCCGATCCGGTCGTGTTTTTCGACGGCGGACCGGGGAGCAGCGTGCTGAGCCTGGCCGGGCTGTTCGCGGTTTCGCCGATCCGCGCAAAGCGCGATCTGATTCTGCTGGAACAGCGCGGCAACGATTGGGCCGAACCTTCGCTGGACTGTCCGGAAGTGGACCGGGCGATGGCGGAGAACCTGGCGGTCGCCGGGAGCGTGGAAGAGGAAACCGCGCATGTGGCCGAGGCCGCCGGCCGCTGCCGCGACCGGCTGGCATCGGCCGGGGTCGACCTCTCGATGTATCACAGCGCCGCCTCGGCGGCCGATTTCGAGGATCTGCGGCTCCTGCTCGGCTATGATCAATGGAACCTGTACGGCATCTCCTACGGAACGCGGCTGGCGATGTTCTACCTGCGCGATTACCCGGCCCACGTCCGCAGCGTCGTGCTCGATTCGATCTATCCCCCGGAAATCGACACCTACAAGAATCTGGTGCCCCAGGCGGCGGAGGTCTTCCAATCCCTCTTCGATGCCTGCGCGGAGGATACCCGCTGCCGGGCGGCGTATCCGGATCTGGAGCGGCATTTTTACCAGCTCGTCGGGAATCTCAACGCCGACCCGGTCCTGCTGCGGGCCGGCGAGACCGATATCCTTTTCAACGGCAACGACCTGACGGCCGTCGCGTTCAATGTCCTGTACGATTCCACGGCTGTTCCGCTGCTTCCGCTCATCATCGAAGAAGTCTACCGGGGACATCACGAAGTCCTGGCGCCGATCGCCTCCGCGGCCGTATCGCAGCTCGCCGGCATCAACTGGGGGAAGTATTATTCGGTGGAATGCCACGAGGAGTGGCCGTTCAACGAGCCGGAGGCGGTCGCCGCTTCCTTCCGCCGATACCCGCAGCTGCCGATATTCATTCCCTTCGCGTACGATCTGGGGGTCTGCCCGGTGTGGAATCCCGGCCGGGCGGATGCCGCGGCGAATCAGCCGGTGGCGAGCGATATCCCCGTCCTGATCCTTTCGGGGGAGTTCGATCCCATCACGCGGCCGGAATTCGGACGGATCGCCGAGCAGTCGCTGGACCGCGCCTACCGGTATGAATTGGCGGGGATGGCCCATGCCATCAGTCTGGGGGGATGCGCGCAGCAAGTGATGCTGGAATTCCTCGCCGATCCCTCCGCGCCGCCGGATGCCACTTGCGCGGCGGAACTCGGCCGGCCGCCGTTCGCCGTCTCCGGTGACTGGCACCTCACTTCCGCGGTCTACCGGCTGAACGACGAAGTGCTTTCCCATCCCGATTGGTTCCGCCGCGGCGCGTTGGGATTCGCGCTGCTGTTTTTCCTGGCCGAAATCCTCCTGACCCCGGGCAGGGCGATCCGCGCACGGCGCCGCCGGGCGGACCACCGGCCCGATCCCTTGCCGGCCCGGATCGCCCGCTCGCTGGGATTTCTCGCGGCGCTGCTCGGCCTGGCGTTCTGGGCGGGCCTGATCCTGGCGCTGAGCCGCACGATCGCCGCCGCCTCCTACCTGATGATCGGGTTCGGCGTTCCGGCCTCGTTCGGGTGGGTGTTCGTCATCCCCTGGCTGACGGCCCTTCCGGCGGCGGGGATGGCGGTGCTGCTCGTTCCGGTATGGCGGCGCGGGTATTGGCGGCTGCTGGACCGCATTCACTTTTCGCTGCTGACCCTGGCGGCGTGGGTGTTCGTAATATTCTGCTTTGCCTACGGGCTGGCGGGGTAAGGCGGCGGCAGCGTGCGGGTGAGGACGACGTTCACACCGCTGCCGCGGTAATCTTCCATCAACACGCTCCCGCGCGCGGCCGGAAGGCGGATCCGCTTTTCGGCCAGGTCGGCCATCAACCCGCCGATGAGTTCGCGCGGGAGCGGCTTGTCGGTGCGCACGGGGATGAACGGAAAGGAAGGCGAATCGGTGCGCACCACCGCCGTGACGGTCCGCTTGGGCGCGAGCATCTCCTCGCGGGCGTAGATTTCCCCCTTCGGGCAGCGGTTGCCGGTGACGACGATTTCCTCCCCCTCTTTCCGTTCCGCCGTCAGGCGGCAGCCGACCGGGCAGGAAATGCAGACCAGTTCGGGCATCAGCTCCTCCCCGAATCCCCGGCCCGGCGCGGCCGCTGGGCTTCCTTCATTGGATCGAAACCTCCATTACGTTTTCCTGCGATGCATCCAGTTCCGGGAAATCGACCGGCTTCAGGTTGATGCGGATCATTTCCGAGGGCTGGACGTGGAGCAGCTTGCGCTTCTTGAATTCCTTCCCGCCGATGCGCAGGGAGAGGAGCGCGTCGTTCTTGACGACGAGCGAGCGCAGGTAGAGCACGTTCCCGCGCTGCGGCGCGTAGCAGTTGGGCGTGACCGAGCGGACGTTCGTGCCGGGGACGAGCCGGAAATTCGAATCCCGCTCGCCGGCCAGGAACCGGCATACGGCCTGCCCGCAGCGCCGGCCCTCCTCGGCGGCGAAATCCACCAGGTCGTGGACGTGGAGCACGTTGCCGCAGGCGAAGATCCCCGGCCGGGAGCTCATCAGGCCGGCGTCGACGATCGGGCCGAGTGTATCCTCGCTGATCGCCACCCCGGCCTTGCGGGAGAGCTCGTTTTCGGGGACCAGTCCGACCGAGAGCAGGACGGTGTCGCACTCCAGGCGGAAGGCGCGGGCCGGATCCGGACGGCCGTCGATCAGCGGGGTCACCTCGACCCCCTCGACCCTGTCGCGGCCGATGATCCGGGTGACCACGTGCGAAAGGTGGAGCGGGATGTCGAAATCGTTCAGGCACTGCGAGATGTTGCGCGCCAGCCCGGAGGGGTAGGGCAGGATCTCCACCACGGCCGAGACGCGCGCGCCGTTGAGGGTGAGCCGGCGGGCCATGATCAGCCCGATATCGCCCGAGCCGATCACCACCGCCCGTTTGCCGGGCAGGCAGCCGTCGAGGTTCATCAGCCGCTGGGCCAGGCCGGCGGTGAACACGCCGGCGGGCCGCGTTCCGCCGATGGCCACGTTGCCCCGGTTGCGCTCGCGGCAGCCCATCGCCAGGATCACCGCGCGGCATTCCAGGCGGATCACGCCGCGTTCGCGGCTGCAGGCCGTGACGGCGCGCCGGCGTTCGTCGCCGGAAATGTCGATGACCGTCGTATCCGCAAAGACGTCGATTCCCGCAGCGAGCACATCGGCGATCAGCCGTTCGGCGAACTCGGGGCCGGTGAGATCCTCGCCGAAGGCGTGCACGCCGAACCCGTTGTGGATGCACTGCATGAGGATTCCGCCGAGGAATTCCTCGCGCTCGACGATCGCTGTTTCCAGGCCGCCCTCGCGCGCGGCCAGCGCGGCCGACATCCCCGCCGCCCCGCAGCCGATCACCACGGCGTCATAGCGCTGCTCAAACATCTTGCCCCCGGTCGCCGCCGATCCGGCCGAGCACGACCGGGCTGCCCGGGCCGCGCTTGGTGACCGCCTCGGCCGGCAGCCCCGTCTCGCGGGCGATGATCGCCAGCACGCGGTAGGTGCAGAACCCGCCCTGGCAGCGGCCCATCCCGGCCCGGGTGGCGAACTTGATCCCGTCGAGCGTCGTGTGCCCCTTGCGGATCGCCGCCACCACCTCGGCCTCCGAAACGCTTTCGCAGCGGCAGACCATCCGCCCGTAGGAAGGTTCGCGGCGGATGTGCTCCTCCAGCTCGCGGATGTCCATCTGCCGGACTTTCGGGGCAGGCGGGAGGGCGGGATTAAAATCCGCCTTCTCCTTTATCACCAGGCCGTCTTCTTTTAATAGACCCATCACGTATTCGGCGATCGCCGGGGCGGCGGTGAGGCCCGGCGATTGGATTCCCGCGGCCTGCACCAGGCCGGGAACTTTGCCGGAGATTGCGATGTAGAAATCATTCCCTTCCATCGCGGGCCGCAGCCCGGCGAAGGAGGTGATGATGTCCTTCTTCGAAATGGCCGGCACCATGCGGGCCGCCAGGGCGAAGATCCGTTCGAGGTTCGCCGTCGTGGTGCCCAGGTCGTCCTTGTCGTCGATCTCCTCGGCGGTCGGGCCGACCATCATCGTGCCCTCGACGGTGGGGATGACCAGCACGCCCTTGGAGTTTTTCGCCGGGACGGGGAAGATCACGTGGTCGGGAAACCCCGGCGCGTTGCGGTCGAGCAGGTACTCCTCGCCCTTGCGGGGTGTGATGCGGAACGCTTCCGCGCCGAACAGCTTCGAGACTTCATCGGCCTGCAATCCGGCGGCGTTCACCGCGCGGCGGGCCGTCACCGGTTTTCCGTTTTCGGGGATGAGCCGCCAACCATCGCCCGCGCGCTCGGCGGCGGCCAGCTTCCAGCCGGTGAAGATTTCCACCCCGTTGGCGGCGGCGTTTTCGGCCAGCGCAAAGACCAGGCCGTAGGGTTCGACGATCCCGGCCGTCGGAGCCCACAGCCCGCCGACGACGTCGGGGTGGAGCTTGGGCTCGAGTTCCAGGAGCCGCTCGCGGCCGACGACCTCCAGCTGCGCCACGCCGTTGGCCGCGCCCAGGCCGCGCAGCGTTTCGACCGTTTGCATCTCCTCGTAGGAAAAGGCCGCCACGACCGCGCCCGCCCGGCGGAAGGGGAAGCCCAGCTCGGCGTGCAGCCGGTCGAACATCCGGTTGCCCTGCACTTCCAATCGGGCTTTAAGGGTGGAGGGATTGTGGTGGAACCCGGCGTGGACGATGCCGGAGTTGGCCTTGGAGACGCCGAAGCACAGATCGGCCCGGGCTTCGAGCAGCGCCACGGAGAGTTCGCAGGCGGCCAGCCGCCGCGCAATCGCGGCGCCGACAACTCCCGCTCCGATGACGGCTGTGTCGTACATGGGCCTGGTGGGCCTCCTGTGGAGACGATTGTATTCGACTGCCGGAAGGGAAGCAATCCCGGTGGCGGCCGTGCGGGGTGGTGCGTTCCTCCGCGCCGCCGACCCGGAGACCATGGGGGAGGGGAAAATAAAAAGGGCCGGATGCTTGGCACCAACCATCCGGCCCGTCAGCGTGCCGCGTTATCGCGGGGAGGTTACCAGCCGTTTCCTCCGCCGCCTCTGCCTCGGTGGCCCCGTCCGCCTCCCCGGCCACGGCCGCCACCGCCGCGTTCCTCGCGCGGCTTGGCCAAATTCACCTTCAGCGGCCGTCCGTTCATATCCTGGCCGTCCAACGCCTTGATCGCATTCTGCGCCTCTTCCTGAGTGGTCATCTCGACGAATGCAAACCCCTTCGATCGGCCGGTATCCCGATCCTTGATGATTTGAATCGACTTCACGGTCCCCGATTGCTCGAACAGGGGCTGCAGATCGGATTCCGAGGTTTCGTAGGTTAAATTCCCGACATACAACTTTGTTTCCATGTATTCTCCTGGAAGTGGAACGTGGAACAATGAAGAGGACGCGGATGCCCCATTGTCCCGCTAGGTCTTATCGTGGTTCGGGTAAGGGGAAACAGGTGAATGCGCGTGAGGATAGGGCAGCGAAGACAACCGGGCGCCAAGGGAAAAAAGATACGGTGTTTCAGGGTTTCGTCCGTCATACCGCGCCTTGCGAGTATACCATGAACTGATGACACCCCCCCCGGCGGCATTCCGGCGCGGCCGTTCTTTCCCCCCGCCTCCCGGCGGGATCGCCGCGGCGCCGGCCGCTTCTGCTACTATGACGGCCGGGTCGGACATCGGGAGAATCGGACTTAGGCGGCCGCCATTGGGCGCGATGGGGGCGCGGTGAGTAAACGTCCGTTTACTGCGTTTTCTGTGGTTCTCCGGCCGCATCCGTTGATGGCTTGCTCCGTTCATACCGCAGCCCCTGCAGCGACTGGATTTCCGCAATCATCGAAAAGGCGTTCTTTAAAAGGGCGGGAGATTCACATAATGAAAAATTCATCCCCGGTGTTTTTATTCCCTTTGGTGGTTCTTTCTCCGCTCTGGCAAAGTATAATTTCTGTTCCCCGGGATGCCCTTCGATGCGATCCACATACACCGCGATGCCTTCTTGCTGGTTTTTCTGATCCGGCCAGCAGAACAGGACGTTGTCGGCCATGGCGGATGCCGCCAGCGCCAGCTTGTTGCTCGATGGTCCCATGAAGAGCGAAGTGATTTTCCGCGGCTTTCCCTCGTTTTCCGAATTTTGTCTTGGCGAATATTTCAAGTAATCCATCAACCCGGGCAGGAACATGGGATCATGGGCCAGGAGCGGGAAACGGAACTCGAGTTGCGCCAGGTCCCAGAAGACC
>JBJYXS010000102.1:0-2522 GCA_046260075.1 Anaerolineales bacterium
GGCCAACACCATCCGGCTCGGCGGGCGGAAACTGGATGAAATCATCGCCGCGTACATCCGTCGCAAATACGGCGTGGTGATCAGCGACATGGTCGCCGAGGAGGTGAAACTCCGCATCGGAGCCGCCGCGCCCGTCGAACCCAACGAAAGCCTTGATGTCCAGGGCCGCGATCAGGTCAACAACCTGCCGCGAACGGTCACCATAAGCAGCGCGGACGTGGTCGAAGCCCTCGAGGAACCCCTCAACGACATCGTCGGCTGCCTGCGCTCCACCCTCGAACGGACCCCGCCGGAACTGACGGCCGATATCATCGACCGCGGCATCATGATGTGCGGCGGCGGGGCGCTGCTGCGCGGCATGGACCGCTTCCTGACCAACGCCACCGGCATCCCCGTCTACCTCGCCGAGGAGCCGGTGGGATGCCTGGCCGTCGGCGCCGAACTCGTATTGCACCAGATCGAGCAATTTAAACGCTATTTGCCGCAGGCCTGAAGCCGGTTTCCCTCCGGCAGGATATGGAAGGCGGTCGAGCAGCCCCGCAGGGGCGTATCGAGACCGCTTTTTTCATATGGTGGTCGAGCAACCGCGCAGGGGCGTATCGAGACCGTTGCGCCCGACGGATCTACCCCCAATCGACGTCCACCGGAACCAAACTGTCCTCGATGCTGCCGTTTCCCAACTGGCCGTGGTCGTTCAATCCCCAACATTGAACGGAACCGTCCTTCCGCACCGCGCAGGTATGGCCGGCGCCCGCGGCCAGGGCAATCACTCCGGCGGTCAATCCGGAGACGTCTACGGGCGTCTTGCGCGCATCCTTCGTGCCGTCGCCCAATTGGCCGTGGTCGTTCGACCCCCAGCACATAACCCCTCCGGCGCGGGTCAGGGCGCAACTATGGCTGCCGCCGGCGGCCACGGATAATACGCCGCCGGTAATGCCGTCGACTTTCACGGGATGGGAGCTGTTGTACCCGGTTCCGTCGCCCAATTGCCCGGAGAGATTCTCCCCCCAGCACCATACTTCGCCTTCGTTCGTCCAGGCGCAGGCGTGAAACACCCCGGCCGTCACGCCGGCGAACTTCGAATCCAATCCAATCACATCCACCGGGATCAGGCGGACGGTATAAGTGCCGTCGCCTACCTGGCCGTTGTCGTTGGATCCCCAGCACCTCACCCCGCCGCGGTGCACTGCGCAGGAAAAATCCACGCCGGCCGCGACAGACGTCACCCCGCCGGCCAACCCGACGGCGTCGACCGGCTCCTCGCGGTTTTCGGTGGTTCCATCGCCCAGCGCCCCCAGCGAATTCCTTCCCCAGCACCGCACTTCGCCCTCAACGGATACGCCGCAGGCGTGGGAGGCGCCGATGGATACGGCCCGGTAGGCAGCCGGTGCGCCGCTTTCCGGAGAAACCGGGACGCCGCCTCCCCAACAGACGATATCCCCCGCCTCAACCAACGCGCAGGCGTTCGTGTATCCCAGGGCCAGGGCGGCGATCGGACCCTCCGCAACGGTCACCGGAACCGGCATATTCCGGTCCTCCGTCGTTCCATCGCCCAACTGCCCCGTCCGGTTGTGCCCCCAGCATTCCGCCTTGCCGTCCCGCACATAACAGGTCGATTTCCCGCCGGCAACGACCGCAGCCCGGACCACGGTTCCGCCCGACGCGAGATTCGCGACGGCGGTGGATATTCCGGAGGATAGATCCGATACGGATGTGGATAGGGAAGAGGAACCCGAGAGGATGGTGGCCACCGCGAGATCCAGAGTCGCCGCGTTGGCTTCGGCGCTGGATTCGGGTGTCGGACGCGGCGCGGCGGGTTCGCGGGCGCACCCGCAAATTGCGGCCGCCAGAAAACACACCGTTCCCGCGGACAACGCGGATCGATATCGCATGGTTCCTCCCGGAAGAGATCCGGAGTGATCGAAGCCTGCCCGGCAAGGAGCAGCATCTCCGGATCCGGACGCGCAAGCGATTGTATCCCAAACCGCCGTCGCCGGCCCCTCCGTGCGAACCGGCAACGGAAGGCCTCCCGATACCGCTTGGCGAAAAACACAGTATGATATATCCCATCCCCACCCAAGGACGCCCGAGCCATGACGCAAACCGAATTCAAGATCCTGCTGGTCGACGACGAACCCTCGATCACCGACAACCTGAAAGCCTTCATCGAGCGCGCCGGGTACCGCGTGGATTGCGCCGCGGACGGACGCCAGGCACTGCGCCAAATCGAGAGCGGGCGTCCGGACCTCGTGATCCTCGACGTGCTCATGCCGGAGATGGACGGCCGCGCCGTTCTGCGGGATCTGCGCAAGCGGGGCAACCGCACACCGGTCATTCTCCTCACGCAGGTGGGGGAGGCGGGGGAACGCGCCATGGCCCTGGAGGAGGGCGCGGACGATTACCTGAACAAGCCATTCGATCCGCGCGAGCTGCTGGCCCGCGCCCGGGCGGTGTTGCGCCGCGCGCAGGGATCGCCGGTGCCGCTCTCCTCGGCCTGGAAGCTGACCTCCGCCGGACTGGTG
>JBJYXS010000103.1:0-3094 GCA_046260075.1 Anaerolineales bacterium
CGCACGCCGATCAGCACCCGGGAGCAATTCGGACAGCGAAGCCGGAGGAACGACAGCAATCCCAGCGCAAGCGACAGCACCAGGAGAACGAGGCCGGCCGCCAGCATCATTCCGCCCCAGGGGCCGATCCGCGTCCGGTTGACCGCATGCAGCACCAGCACGATGACGGAGACAATCAGCAGCAGCAACGCGATTTCCCGGTAATTCTCCACGGACCGCTCGCGCGCGTTGTATTCCTCGATGATTTGCTTTGGATCCATACTGACCTCGCAGTCTGAAAAACCGCATTATACCTTGCGGACGATCCACAGCCCATTCCCCGCCATATGAATCTTGGAATCCGCGCGTTCATCCGGCGGCTTCCGGCCGGAAAAGGGCCGGCATTACCCGCCCGGACGTTCCCCGGCCAACCACGGAGCGCATTCCGCATTGACCCGACGGACAACGATCGGCGCGCAAGTCGGCCCGCAATGGACATTGCCGTCCGACATGTCCTCCCGCAGAGCCCCCTCGGTGTTTTCGAAGGATTCGAACGGATCGAGGAACAGAAAGCCGCGCACCCGGCACCCTTCTTCCAGCGCCCGGTTGAGCAGCCGGCGGGCGGCGATGCGGGCCGTCAGGGATCCGGCGATCGGATATTCCTCATTGTTCGCCTGATTGGTGGGCGGGATCACCGACAAGACGACCGTCCGCAAGCCGTGCGCATCCCGCTGGATGGCGGCGATGGACTGCAAATAACGTTCCGCCAAGCTGCGGACGATCGATTCCACAGACGCGTTTTGCCGATCCGCCTGCGGGATTACGTGGCAGCGGATGTCGATCTCCCCCAGGCACCACACCACGACGTCCCGGTCGTGGATTCGTAGATCCGACAGTAGCAAAGCACTCCGCCCGTCGCGGGCGATCCGGTGCATCGTCACCGGTCCGAGGTAGTGAAGACGGAAAACAGGGGTTCCGCCGAAAAGAAATTTCGCATGGCTGTCGCCGACGACATGCAGCGACGGCCGCAGTCGGAAGATCCATCCTATGCTTCGGCGGAGTATGGTTTCCGTGCACCAGCGCAGCCGCCGCAGCATACGGCGGAGGCTTCCCCATAGAGCCTTCGATGCCCGTGCGCTACCGATATTCTCCGCCGAAACAGGTATGAAGGTCAATGCAATCCTTTCATCGCGGTTCCGCAAGGACGAGCAACCGATAAACCCTCCGGGAACCGGATTAAGCGGCTGTTCTTCCCGCATGCCGCAGGATCCGCAGCGCCTGCAGCGTCACCCACCGGTCGGTCTCCTCCGGCGCTCCCATTTCGCGCCACGTGCGGCGGCGAAACGGACTGCTTCCCTTCCAGCGTCCGTCCGGCCGCCGCCGCTCCTCCAGCCAATCCAGCGCCGTGCGCGCCCGGCGATGCTGCAGGGCGTCCAGTTCATCCAACACGCGCAGGGTGAAGAGGATGTCCGCCTGATAGAACAGCGGGAAGTTCAGCTTGAACCACAATCCGTTGACCCGGCCCCCGCGGCGGACGGGGTAATCGGCTTTCACCAGCGAATGGTCCTCCAGCAGGAATTTTATTCCCCGGCGGACCGACCGGCGTACCGCACCCGTCCGCAGCCGCTCGGGCATCGCTGCAAGCCCCCACAATGTCCGCGCGATTCCCCACGCGCAGGGCCGGCCGCCGTTCCATTCGCAGCGGCAATCCGCATCACTCACGGCACGGGCGCAAAAATCGACCAGCCGCTCCAACTCCGGCTGCCTCCCCCTTCGCGCCTTCCATGCATAGCGCAGGATGTTACCGTAAAGGCACGACCAATGAAAGGCTCTCTTCTCCAACTGATTCCGTACTCCGTCGCGCGTCGCCTCCAGCATGTACTTGGCTCCGCGCCGGAAGGAGGGATCCGATCCTTCGGCTCCCAATTCCGCCAGCAGCATCATGCTCCAGTGGGTGCTGTAGAACTTGGGTCCGTAGAAACCGCCCTTGTCGATTTTCCAATTCCCCTGCTCGGACTGGCGGGCGAGGATGGCCGGCACCGCTCCGCTGCGCATGACCCGCGCCTTGGCCACCCGGAGTTGGGCCGCCGAGGGGCGGCCGGCGCGGAGATCTTTCCGCGCCTGGTATACGATGGAAGGCGTGTTCGCGCCCAACAGCCATTTCATCCGGTCTTCCGTTTTGGCCATACGGGCCTCCCTGATGAACCGTTCGCCCTGCCCGCCGCCTTGGCCCGTTCCGCAAGTTCACTTTCCGCGGTTGAGGATGATCAGGGCCGCCAGGACGCCTGGCACCCAGCCGATCACGGTTAGCAGTGCAACAATGACGATCGAACCGCAGCCCTTATCGATGACGGCCAGCGGAGGCAACAGGATCGCGAGGATCACCCTTCCCAAAGACATCGCATTCTCCTTCCTTCCTTTTCTTCCTTCCGGGCGGGATTTCGCCGCCGGACCGGCGCGAAATAATATACGGGGCCCGTCCGTTCCGGTTCGTACGGCACAGGCTCCGTTTCATCCGGCCGGCATCCCCACCCGTGAAGCGAACTCCGGGACTCCCCGGATTCCTGCTTTGCAGCGGAACAGCGCGCCCGCGCCGGCCCCTTCCGACTCCCGCGAGCCGCCGGCCAGCGCGGTCGTGAGGAACAACTCATCGTACGATTCCCCGCCGAACGTTATGCAGGAGACCTTCCGGGCGGGCAGATCGATCCGCTCGGATTCTACTCCGTCCGGCGAGTACCGGTACACGGCGGATCCGTTCCATCGCGCCGACCAGACATATCCCTGGGAATCCACCGTCAGCCCGTCCGGCGCCCCATCGCCGGCCGGAGTCTCCAGCCAAAGGCGCGGATTCGAGATATTCCCCGTATCCTCTTCGTAATCGAAGAGCCGGATCCGCCGGGTGCGGGAATCCGTGACGTACAGATGTTTCCGGTCCGCCGTGAAACCCATCCCGTTCGGGGTGCCCATGCCCTCCAGGACGACATGCAGCGAGCCGTCGGTATCCATGCGGTACAAGCGGCCCTTGTGCTGTGGAGTGGACATCGTCCCGGCGAACACCCTGCCCCGCGGATCGGCGATGACGTCGTTGAAGCGGCTATCCTCCTCCCCGGACGTC
>JBJYXS010000103.1:3104-18017 GCA_046260075.1 Anaerolineales bacterium
CGGACCAGAATATCCAGGGCTCCATTTCGCCAGCGCCCGACGGCTCCGCGCGCCATGAACAACAGCAACGCGCCGTCGTCCTGGACCGTAAACCCCCCGACCGGATCGCCGCGGTAGCATTCCTCCCATTCGCCCGAAGCCGGATCCAACCGGTACAGACGTCCGTTCGGAATATCCGTCCAATACAGCCGGCGTTCCATCGGGTGCCACAGGGGGTTTTCGCCCGTATGGCATCGGCAGTCGGCAGCCAGCGTCGGTTTCATCGGATCTCCTTTCCGCGGACAAGGCTCAAAGAAAGCGAAAACCAGCAAAATCCTTTGTGGACATTCTACCGGAAGGACGGGATGCCGCGATCGCCGGGCCTTTCCCCCTCGCCGGAACATCCGCCCGACAGGGCTGGAAATCCCGTATCGGGGCTTGACAAGAGGGTTATTGTAGAGTACTCTATAATGCAGAGTACTCTATAGGAGGATATATGAATATCTCCCACAACGCAGCCGAATCCGCACTGGCATCCATTCACAAGGCGGAAAACCAGATGAACCGGGCTCTGAGCACCTCGGGCGGCGCCTATCAGATGATCATCTGGGGCGCAGTCATGATGGTCGGATACACACTGAACCAGTTTGCCGACCGGCTGCCGGTCGCGCTGGTAGCCGGACCCTGGATCGTGATGAGCACCTTCGGTAACATCCTCTCCGTGATAGTCAGCGTCCAGCGAGCCCGCAAATTCCACAATCCGTACGGCGCCCGGCTCGGACTCCTATACGTGGTTTTCATCCTGTTCGGGGTCGTAGGCGCGTTCTTCGTCCATCCGTCCGATCCGCGGGAAATCAACATGCTGGTGTACCTGCTGGTAATGCTGTGGATGGCATCGATGGGGCTGTGGGTCGACCTCCGCCTGTTGTGGATTTCTCTGACCTTCACCGCCCTGATGTTGTTCGGCTTCCTCGTCCTGCCGGATTACTTCTTCCTCTGGCTGGCGATCGTAGGCGGGGGTGCGCTGATCGGCAGCGGTCTCTTGCTGGTGCGCGGGAGAGCCTAGCGATGGCCGAACTCAACGAAATCATCCATCAACCGGTACGCCTGCGCCTGATGGCTGCCCTGGTGGCGATCCGGACCGGAGAAAGCGCGGATTTCACCTTCCTGCGTGACCTGCTGGGCGTAACCGACGGCAATCTGGGCGCGCACCTGCGGAAGTTGGAGGAAGCCGGCTACATTCAACTGACCAAAAAGTTCGTCAACCGCAAGCCGCGCACCTACGCCTCCGCCACCGCCACGGGACGCGAGGTATTCCGCAATCAGGTGGCGGCGCTGGAGGAAATCATCAAAGGCGCAGCCGGCGCAAAGAGAAAAAAAGAATGAAACAATTTATCGGTGGGATCTTCGGGAAAGGAGAAACCATTATGCAGGCAAACCCGGGTTAATCCCAGTCTCACTCCGGTTCTTTTCGATACAAGAAATCCGATTGTCATCGGTGCGATCCGCGGCGGTTTCCGCCCCGGCAGGATACCCGTCGCTGAATCCAGAAAGGAAAAATCCATGAACTACGTGATTGAAATCCGAAACCTACGAAAAACATACGCCAAGACCGTCGCGGTGGAGGATCTGTCCCTGGACGTAAATGAAGGCGAGATCTTCGGGATGGTCGGCCCCAACGGAGCCGGCAAAACCACTACCATCGAATGCCTGGAAGGCCTGCGCCTGCCGGATAGCGGCGAGATCCGCGTCCTGGGGTTGGATCCGACCCGCCAGGAACGGGCCTTGCGGTATGCGGTCGGAATCCAGCTCCAGAAATCCCAACTGCCGGACCAGCTCACGGTCGGCGAGGTGCTCGATTTGTTCTCCTCGTTCTACCCCGATCCGGCCCCCTGGCCTGATCTGCTGGCGCGGCTGGGGCTGGCCGAAAAGCGGAACGCCTGGTTCGCCAAGCTTTCCGGCGGCCAGCAGCAGCGCGTGTTCATCGCCCTGGCGCTCATCAACCGCCCGCGGCTCGTGTTTCTCGACGAGCTGACCACCGGGCTGGACCCGCAGGCCCGGCGGAGCATCTGGGATCTGGTGCGCGAGGTCCGCGACGGCGGCTGCACGGTTTTCCTGACCACGCACTTCATGGACGAGGCGGAGACCCTGTGCGACCGGGTGGCGGTCATCGATCACGGGAAGATCGCAGCCCTCGATACGCCCGCCGCACTGGTGCGCGGCCTGGGCGCCGAGAGTCGCGTGCTGTTCGACACGCTCAACGGATCGGACGTGCAGGCCCTGACCGGAGTGGACGGGGTGACGCGCGTGGAGCGCGACGGCCGCCGGGTGATCGTCTACGGCCGCCCGTCGGCCTCCGGGCAGCCGTTGATCGGCGGGGTGGTCTCATGGCTCTCCGCGCAGAAAGTCGCTTACAGCGACATCCGCATGGAACAACCGAACCTCGAGGACGTTTTTTTGCAATTGACCGGCCGCGCGATGCGCGACTGACGGACGGAGGAAACCATGAAAAGCTTCTGGAAACTCACTGCGGCGGAATGCAAACTCTACTTTCGCTTCCCGATCGCCGCCTTCTTTACCCTGGCCCTGCTGCCGATGATCCTGTTGCTGCTGGGCGCGATCTTCGGCAACGATCCCTCGCCGACATTCGGCGGGGCGGGCTTCCTGGACACCGCGGTTCCCGGTTTCATCGCCCTGGTGATCGCCATCAGCGCCGTCATGTCTTTGCCGATGGCCTTGACGACCTACCGCGAGCGCGGCATCCTGCGGCGCTACCGCGCCACGCCGGTCAGCCCGGCGGCCGTGCTCGGCGCGCAACTGGTCACCCAGTTCGCGATGACGGCCCTGGGCATGGTGTTCCTGATCCTCATCGGCAAAGGTCTCTTTCACCTGAAATTCGCCGGGAATATCGCCAGCGTGATGGCCGCCTTTACACTGGGCTGCCTGAGCTTCTTTTCGATCGGCATGGTGCTGGCGGGGGTGTTTCCCAACACGCGCGCGGGCACCATCATCGGCAATGTGATCCTGCAGCCGATGATCTACCTTTGCGGCGTCACCTTCCCCAAGGAGGTGATGTCGGAGGGCATGCAGCAGGCCATCCGCTTCAACCCGCTGACCCACGTGGTGACCCTGATGCAGGGCATGTGGCGCGGAGACGCCTGGGCGCAGCATCAAACCGAGGTCATGATCCTGGGGGTCCTGCTGGTCGTGTTCGGCTTGATCGCGGTGCGCGTGTTCCGCTGGGAGTGACGCGTTCTTCGTCATTGCGAGGAACCCCGGCGGCTTGTCCTGACCCCAACCGCAGGGAGGGGGAAGGAAAGCCGGGGCGACCAAGCAATCTCCCGATTATTCAAGTATCAGGAGATTGCTTCGTCGGTTGAAGGCGGCAAGTACGTCCGCCTTCAACCTCCTTGCAATGACATTCGTTACTGCAACAACTCCTCGATCGGCGTGCATTCCATCCCGACCGCCTCCGCGACGCCCCGATGGGTCACTTTTCCCCGAACCACGTTCGCTCCGGCGCGGATCTCCGGGTTCTTCCGCATCGCCTCCACCCAACCCCGGTTGGCGATCTCGACGGCGTAGGGCAGCGTGGCGTTGGTCAGCGCCTGGGTGGACGTCTTGGGGACCGCGCCGGGCATGTTGGTCACGCAATAGTGGACGATCCCGTCCAGGATGAAGGTCGGATCGGAATGGGTCGTCGGCCGGGAGGTCTCGAAGCATCCGCCCTGATCGATGGCCACATCCACCAGGACGGCGCCTTTTTTCATCGTCTTCAGCATCTCGCGGGTGAGGAGCTTGGGCGCCTTGGCCCCGGGAATCAGCACCGCGCCGACGACCACATCCGCCCGGACGATCAGATCGCGGATCACGGCGGGGTTCGACATCAGCAGAAAACAATTGCTCGGCATGACGTCGCTCAGATAGCGCAGCCGGTCCAGGCTGTTGTCGAGCACATACACCTTGGCCCCCAGACCGCAGGCGGCCTTGGCCGCGTGGATCCCCACCACGCCGCCGCCCAGGACCAACACCGTCCCCGGATCGACACCCGGGACTCCGCCCAGCAGGATGCCGTCGCCGCCCTGGGCCATTTCCAGATATTTGGCGCCCTGCTGAACCGCCATGCGGCCGGCTACCTCGCTCATCGGCGTCAACAGCGGCAGGCTGCCGTCGGCTTTCTGAATGGTCTCGTAGGCGATGTTCACCGAGCCGGCTGCGACCAACACGCGGGTGAGTTCCTCGGCCGCGGCCAGGTGCAGGTAGGTGAAGAGGATGTGATCCCGGCGGATCAGCCCGTACTCGGGCTCGAGCGGTTCCTTGACGTGCATCAGCATATCGGCCCGGGCGAAGATCTCACGGGGTTCCGCCACGACCTCCGCCCCATGTCCGGCGTAGGCCCCGTCGGAAAGCCCGCTGCCGATCCCGGCTGAAGCCTCCACCAGGACGGTGTGTCCGTGCTGCCGCATGACTTCGACCCCGGCCGGCGTCATGGCCACCCGGTTCTCTTCGGGTTTGATTTCCTTTAATATGCCGACGATCATCGCCATAATACCCCCCGGAAGGCCGCCCGGCCGTGTCGTCCGGCGCGGCCTACAGATCCAACTTCAGGAAATGCTTAGCGACGTGAGGGTCGAAATACGAGCCTGACAGCGAACGGATGTGGTCGATGACCTTTTGCTGGTCCCAGGCGGCGCGGTACGGGCGGCCGGAACGGAGGGCATCCCAGACATCCACCACGGCGAAGATCCGCGCCGCGGGCGGGATCTGTTCGCCCCGCAACTGCCGCGGGTATCCGGTGCCGTCCCACTTCTCATGGTGGCAATATGGAATATCCAGCGCCGGCCGCAGGTAATCGATGGGCGAGAGCATCTCGTAGGCATAAACGGGATGGCGGCGCATGATCTCCCACTCCTCCTCGGTCAGGGGAGCCGGTTTGAGCAGGATCGAATCGGGAATGGCCATCTTTCCGATGTCGTGCAGGATCGCGCCGCGGCGGATGTGGGCCAATTCGGATTCGCTGATGCCCATCGCGCGGCTCAGGCGGAGGGTCAGTTCGGTGACCCGCCGGGTGTGGCCCTCCGTCTCCCGGTCCCGCAGATCCAGCGCCCGTGACCATCCTTCCAGCGTCGTATCGTACGCCAACGCCAAATCGGAATTGGAGCGCTGCAAGTCCTCGAACAGGG
This sequence comes from Anaerolineales bacterium, assembly GCA_046260075.1. Lineage (GTDB taxonomy): Bacteria > Chloroflexota > Anaerolineae > Anaerolineales > RBG-16-64-43 > JAFGKK01. The sequence continues at coordinate 8,267 of JBJYXS010000103.1, forward strand.
CGGTATTGTCGATCGCGATGGCCGCCTGTTCGGCCACCATTTCGGCGAAATCCCTCCAATCCGCCTTTGGGGAAATCGCCGCTCGGTGGAACAACTCCAAGGCTCCCTTCACGGCGCCCTTGATGATCAACGGAATGACGTAAGCCGAAACGAATCCCTCGCCTTCCAGCCCCGGTCCGGTTCCGGACGATCCGATCGCGGCCAGGTCCGGGATGTGGATGCTGCGTCGTTCCAGCGCCGCACGCCCGGTCGGGCCTTCACCGAGCGGGACGCTGGTGCGGGCGGCCGCCTCGCCCCAGAAACCGCGTCCGGCGGCATATTCGAGAACCTGCAGGTGCGGGTTCAACAGACGCACCGCGGCGGCATCCACGCCCAGGAGCGGCAGGCTTTGATCCAGCAGCAAATTCAGGATCAGGCGCAGGTCGAAATTGGTGGTGATCGCCAGATCGATGGCCCGCAAAGCCGCCAGGCGCCGGAACTGGTGCTGGAGTTTTTCCTCGGCCCGTTTCCGGGCGGTGATGTCCTGCGCCATCCCCTCGTAATACATCGCCCGGCCGTCCGTATCGTAGATGATCCGGCTGTCGATGCTGACGATGATCGGTTCCCCGCCTTTCTGCTTCCACACCGCCTCGAAATCGCGGATGGCCTTTTGGGCGAGGTGCTGGTCGATCATGTAGCGCAATTCCTGCGGATCGGCGAACAGGTCCTTGCGCAGATCCAATCCCATCACCTCGTCAACCGAATCGTAGCCCAGCATCTGGACCAGAGCCGGATTGACATCGACAAACCCTTCCGAGGGCGTGATGCGGAAAATTCCCTCGAGCGCATTTTCGAAGATCGACCGGTAGCGTTCTTCGCTCTCGTGGAGCGCGGCCACCACCTCGCGGTTTTCCGCTTCCAGGTCGATCCGCTCGAAGCATCGCCGCAGGGTGGCGGCCAATTCCTGGAAATACAACGGCTTGCGGAGGTAATCGTAGGCGTTGTGGTGCACCGCCTTGATCGCGGTGTCGACGTCGGCGTGCGCAGTGACGATGATTCCCTTCAGATCCGGAAGTTGCTCGTTAAGGGAGGCCAGGAGGTCCAATCCATCGGCGGATCCCATCTGCAGCCGGATGTCGAGCAGGGCGACCTGCGGGCGGAACGAAGCCGCGGCCGCTATCGCCTCTTCGGCGCTGTGGGCCACCGCCACCCGGTAATCCTCCTCCGCCAGCATATCGTTCAACGAGTCGGCGAAGTCGACATCGTCATCCACTATCAGCACCCGGCGTTCAATGGTCATATCATGCTCCTGCCGACCGGTCGGGAAACCAGGTAGTCTGGAACTTCTCGTCCTCGATCAGGCGGATGATATCCAACAGCTCCTGCGGGTGGAACGGTTTGATCAGACAGCCGGACACCGACATTGCGCGCAAGCGGTCGATCGCCTCGGATTCCTCGGCCGCGTATCCGGTGACGATGATCGTCGGCAGCGCGCGGTCCTTGCTCTTCAGTTCCAGATACACTTCCAATCCGGTCAGCACGGGCAGTTTTAAATCCAGCACCAGGATATCGATCCCGTCAGCCAGGACCGCGTCCAATGCCTCCTGTCCGGTGCGGGCCACCAGGACCCTGTATCCCCGGTCGGCCAGCAGGTTGTGCAGGCTGTCCACGAAATCCGGATCGTCGTCCGCCATCAGGATGACGCCTTTGGGTTTCACATCCTCCAGCATCGCCAGCATCCGGTCGATGTCGAAGGGCTTCCGCAGGACTCCGAGGGCTCCCTGTTCGACGGCCTGGGCCACCAATTGCTCGACGCTGTAGGCGGTCATCATCACCACGCGGGCCTGCGGACGGATCGCGCGGATCTCGAGGAAACTCTCGACCCCGTTCTTCCCCGGCAGTTTCACATCCATGAAGGTAATGTCGAATTCCCTCTCCCGGAAAATCTGAACCGCCGTTTCTCCGTCGGAACACAATTCCACGTTATGGCCCGCCCCGATCAAGATGTCGGCCAGGCTTTCGGCAAAATCCCGGTCGTCGTCGACGACGAAAACGTTCAACGGCCTCATGCGCGGTTCTCCTCCTTCGGATTTCTGGGCAATCGGATCGTTGCCTGCGTGCCTTCTCCCGCCCGGCTGACGATGCGGATCTCGCCCCCATGCTGCTCGACAATCCCCTTGACGATGGAAAGTCCCAATCCCACGCCGAAGCCCTTTGTGCTGACCAGCGGCTCGAAAAGGCGATCCTTCATCTCCGGGGGGATTCCGGGACCGGTATCGGACACCGTGACGGCGACGGAATCCGAATCCGCCTCCGTACCGATGGTCAGGATCTGTCCCGCCCCGGCGGACGCATCGCCCTGCATGGCTTGGCGCGCGTTATCCATCAGGTTTATGATCACCCGCCGGAACCGCTCCGGATCGATGGCGAGCGTTGCGCCGGAAGCGATATTGCGGCGCAGCGTGATCTCCGGAGGCAATACCTGCTCGTCCAGCAGCCGGTTAAGCCATCCGTCGAAGTCGACCGGCTGGAGGTCCGGCTCCGGCATGCGGGCGTAATCCAGGAGCTCCGAGATGATGCTATCGCAACGGGAGATATTGCGCTGGATCCGGTCCAACGGACGTTCCGCTCCCAGCCCGCGGCTGCGGACTTTACGGTCCAGATCGGTGGCGGACACCCGGAGGGTCGCCAGTGGATTGCGCAGTTCATGGCTGACGGTGGCGGCCAACTGACCCAGTACCGCCAATTTTTCCTGGCGGACCAAATTTGCCTGCGCCTGTTGCAGTTCCCGGGTGCGTTCGACCACCATCTCTTCCAAATGGCCGGAATAATCCTTCAACGCCTCCTCGGCCTGTTTGCGGGAGCACAGATAACCGAGCGTCGAGGCATATAGGTTCAGCAATTCGCAATCGCGTCCCGTGATCGGCCGGCGGTGCAGCAAGTTGTCGGCCGAAATAAACCCGATGACCTCCCTCCCGTTCCACATCGCCGCCTGCGCCAAGTCGCCGCGGCCGACGACGTTTCCCTGTGCGTCGCCGAGGTCGGCATCCGGATGGAACAGGGCGATCGGACGGGTTTGGCGGAGGATTTCCTTGTGGGGACCCTCAGCGGTTCCCCGAATCCCGCGCATGTCTTCGATATTCCCCGCGACATCGGTGCCGAAGGATCCGAGAATCGAGCCCGGTTCCGAACCGCGGAACCAGATACCCAACCGGTCGAATCCGAACCGCGACCGGCCGAGCTCCACCGCCCGCCGGCACAAATCGTCCACCGACTCGGCCAGCGAGAGTTCGTTGCTGACTTCCAGCAGAGTCCGCAGCCGTTCCTGGAACACACGCCCCCGCTGTTCGTCCGCCCGCAGCTGTTCCTCCGCCCGGCGTTGTTCCTGCAGCAGCATGGCCCCCTTCAGAGCTGTGCCGATCTGACGGGCCAGCACCTCCCGCAATTGACGGGCTTCCGAATGCAGCGGTCCGAACAGGATGAATCCGAAGTGGTTCTCATCGCGGAAATGCAGCGATTCAAGCACCAGGGCGAACCGTTCCTCACGGGAAAGGATGTCCTTCGGCACAAGATCGCGGGACGGGAACCGCCGGCCGCCCGGTTCCAGCGCCACCCTGCCGCCGGGCGTACAAGCCAGGACCAATCGAGCCAAATCGCTGGGCGCTTTGCGATCCCCCTCATCCTCCGGAAAATCATACAGGGAAAAGTAGCAGCTTCGGACTCCCAAGTCGGGTAACTGCTGTTCCACCGCATCCGTCAACCCATCGATATCGAAAGCCGTCAGCAGCGGTTCATCGGTCCGGATCAGAAAATCCAGCGAATGCCAACCGGCCTGGAACCTGCGGTTGGCTTGCGCCCACTGGGCGATTTCGCCGATCAGCAGTTCCGCCACCCGCCAATCCGTTCCGCCGGCGGGTTTCGTCCCGCGCCGGCGCAGCGCCGGCGCTTCCCGTTGCAGGGCGTCCAGTACCCTGTGCCAGCGCATCACATCGACGCCTTCCGCCCCCACACAGCGCAGGAGGTTCTCCCATTCGGTGATGAACCGGTCCCCGCCCTTGCCGCGCCGAGTCTTGTCCGTCAAGGCACTCACCAGATTCTCCGCCCATCCGGAAGGCAGCCCCGACGCCGCTCCCTCCATTAATGACTCGATCTGCGAACGGAGTTTCTTCTTCCGCGCCGCCGGACTCCTGCGCGCCCCGCCCCCGGCGGCTTGGCCGTCCTCTGCGACGGCCGGTTCCACAACGGATGGGGGACAGCCGCAGGACCGGCGGACGATCAACTCCGTGGGCAATACAACTTTATCGGGAAGCGGCTTCCCCGCCAGCCGGTCCAACAGCAGTTCCGTGGCTTTCCGGCCCAGCTCATGGAACGGCTGGCGGACGGTCGTCATCGGCGGCACGACATAACGGGTTTCTTCCAGATCGTCAAACCCTACGACACTTACCTCGTCCGGCACATGAATGCCGCGTTCCTGCAGCGCGGCGAGCGCACTGAGGGCCATGGAGTCATTGGCCACAGCGATGGCTTGGAACCGCGCCTTGCGGCGGTCGAGCAAAGTTTGTACGGCCTCCGGGCCGGCTATTGAAAGGAAGTTGCCTTCCACCACCAGATCCGGATCGACCGCCAAGCCGTGCTCCGCCAGGACATCGCGGTAGGCGTTGTACCGGTCCACCGCTTCCGGGCTGGTCTCCGGTCCGCAGATAAAGGCGATCCGCTCGAAACCATGGACTTCGATGAGGTGAGCGACCGCTTGGCGCATCCCCAGGGAATTATCCACCAAAACGCTGGGAAAACCTTCTAATTCCATCCCGACGCTGATCACCGGCAGGGGATGGAAGCGCTCGTACAACTGCCGTATCGGCCCGGGTCCGGTGAACTGCCCGACGGATCCCGACATGGCCACCAGGCCGTCCACGTTCTGCGGTCCGACGAGATCGTAGACGACATTCCGTTCCAGATCGAACTCCAGCTGCAGGTTCAGCATGCCGCCGACGAAGCAGATCAGGTTGACGTCGCGTTCCTCGGCCAACTCGGCGACGCCCGGCCATATCGTCGCCGAAAAGCCGATATCCCCGACCCGGCCGATCAGCAATCCGATCGTCGGGCGCCCCGGTTTCACAGCGGTACGTTTTCTGCGACCCGTCATCCGGCCGCCTCCTCGACCCACCGCGAAACGACAAAGACCGGCCGCGAAAGACCCGCCCGCAGACGGTCCATGCATCCCTTCCCGCCCGGGAGCAAACCGGCTTCCATTTCGGATCCCGGCGTGCGGCCAGGGTCGATATATCGGCTGATGTTGGATGGTATGGAGGGGATGAAAAAAAGACCCATCGGGCTGTCGCTCGCTGCTTGCCGGAAGGCCAAGGTCCGACGACCCATTACCCGGGATTCAGGCCCGGCCTTCTGGCCGGTGCGGACTTTCTTGCTTCATCCCTATTGTATCGCTAACGATGCGGCTTTACCGGAAAAGAGCGGTTTGTAGGGGAAAATGGTGATCTCTATCTTAAAGGCGGATAATTCTTATCCGATTTTCTACAGATGGACCGGCATCTCCGCCGGGGCCGGAAAATCCGAGCCCCGGCGGGATCTTTTGCGAAATTACTCGCTTTGCAATGCGCGGACGATGTTCATGCGGGCGGCGGTACGGGCCGGGAGCAGGCTTACCAATAGCGACAGCGCCAGGAACACTCCCAGGTAGGTCAGTATCGTCGATAGCGGAAAAACCGCATGATCACCGGGCGTGATCTCCTTCAAGACCCCGATGAATGTTCCGCTCAGCGCCGCGCCCACCGCCATCCCGATCGCCGCCCCCAGAAGCACGAGCACCAGGGATTCGGCCAGGATCATCCGGCGCACCATGTACCGGTCGGTGCCCACCGCTCGCAGCAATCCGATCTCCGTGGTGCGTTCCAGGATGTTGATCGCCAGGGTATTGAGCAGGCCAAGCAGCGCCGGCGCCAGCACCGCAATCATCAGCACGTCGAACACGGCCAACCCGGAGGCGAAGGAATCGCGGATCGCCAGTTGGAATGCGGCCGAGTCGACCAGACGGAATTGCGGATAGCGCAAGAGGATATCCATTAACTCGGGGCGGATTTCCTCCGGCGCGGCGCCGGGGACGATCCGCACCAGCAGTTGGGCATCCTCGGTCACGCCGAAATCGCCTGCCAGATTGGCTTGGGAAATGACGGCGTAATGGGTGCCGGTTCCGCTTGTGTAATCGTCCAGCACGGCGGCGACGCGGTACGTCCGGATCCCCTGCGGGGTTTGCAGGGCCAGCTCATCTCCCAGGCCGAGCCGCAGATGGTCCCGCATGTACCGGTTGATGAACACGGCCCGCTCCGATCCGAGTGCGCCGAACGGATCATCATCTTCCGTTTCCTCGAATCCGTACCGGCGGACGAGCGGGAAGCTGTCCGGGTCGATGCCGACCAGCGGAATGATGGTATCGCCGTACAAGGCTTGGGCGGCGCGCACGCTGACGACCGCATCCACGCCGGGCAGAGCGGCGATCGCCGCGCCGAGATCCGGTCCGGCTCCGAACTTGCCGGTCAGGTTGGTGTATGACGCCGGGCCGGCGTCCGTTGCGGCGGGCATGATCGTGAATGTGCTGGTATCCCCCGCCAGCATCACATCGACCTGATGCATCAGCGCTTGGCGTTCGGTCGCCACCATGGCCAGCGTCGCCACCAGCACCGCCGCGCCGACCATCAGGGTGTTGACCGTCACCGCCGTGCGCCCGGGCTGGCGGACGACGTTGCTTAACGCGACCGTGCCGACATCCGGAAATAGGGTTTGTACGAAGGGGGCGAAGAGCCGCGCGGCCGGAGCGATCAACAACGGCGTCAGCAGGACCGCACCCGCGAGGATTCCGAGCGAGCCGAGAGCCGCGGTGCGTTCGCCGGCCATCAGCAGCACCAGCCCGACGGCAGCCAGCAGGCCGCCGAGCATCCCCTTGGGCATGGACAGCCGACCCGTCTCCGGCGCCGCCGGCTGCAGCGCCGCCAGGGGTGGGATCGCCGATGCGTTGCGGGCCGGGAAGAACCCCGCCGCCAGAGTTGTGCCGATACCGAGAACGACGGGGAGGAGGATTCCGGACGGCGTCAAAGACAGCGGAATCTCGGTTCCGCGCAAGGCTGCGTCGGAGACGGCTCGCGCCAGCAGCAGGCCGAAGGGATAGCCGGCCAACAGGCCGAGCGCGGATCCGACCAATCCCTGCAGGCCGCTTTCCATCAGCAACAACCGCATGATCTGCGGACGGTCCGCGCCGAGCGCGCGCAGCATGCCGATCTCCCGCCGCCGTTCGGCAACGACGGTCCGGAAGGTGTTGAAAATCAGGAAACCGCCGACAAACAGCGCCAGCGCCCCGAACAGGTTGAACATCACGCTGACGAAGTCGATGTCGACGGCGTTCGCGCTCCCGATTTGATACGCAGGCCCGAGCAGCCGGCGGATGTCCCCGGCAACGGTCTCGCTGTCTGCGCCGGTTTCCAGCCGGATCTCGACGGCGTTGATCCTGCCGGGCTGCCCAAACGCCCGTTGAACGTCCGCCAGGCTGAGGTATGCCTGGGGCGTCAGGCTCAGCCCGCGGTCGTCGAAGACCCCCGCGACGGTGAAATCCCGCATCCCGTCGACCGTCGGCAGGCCGAACGGATCCCCGGCTCCGACGCCGGCCGTGTCGGCCAACCCGGAAGACAGGATGACCGTTCCGGATTCGTCCGGCGGCGGGAAGCGGCCTTCCCGAAGGGATATGGAAAAAACCTCCGTCAACGCCTCGGGGGCCGCGCCGATCATCTCGATCGCCCCGGCGGTCCCGTCCGCCGACTGTAACGCAGCCTCGCGCCGCAGGATGCCCGCCGCCGACTGCACCCCCCGTATTCCGGCGATGGTCCCCGCCAGATCCGGATCAAACACGCCGCCGGTCGCCGATTGCACATGCAGGTCGGATGCGCCCGCCGGACGAACGCCGCCGGTGAGCAGCGTTTTCAACCCCGGCACGAGCAGGCCGACGGCGAAAATCACCGCCACGCCGAACACGATCGCCAGCGTGGTCAGGGCCGTGCGAAACTTCCGGCGGCCGATGTTGTGCAACACCAAACGCACTTCGTTGATCATGACGGACCGCCTTCCGCATCGGCGAGGATGCCGTTCAGGTGCTTGTGGATTTCGCTGGCCGAGGGATGGCGCCCGTCCAGCCGCTCGTCGTCGACCACCCGGCCGTCCTTCAGGTACACGATCCGATCGGCGTAGGCCGCCACGCGCGGGTTGTGGGTGACCAGCACGACGGTATGTTCGGCATGGGCCGACAGCTCGCGCAGGAGTTCCACCACTTCGGCCCCGGTGTGCGTATCCAGCGCACCGGTCGGCTCGTCGCCGAGCATCAAGACCGGATGGATCACCAGGGCCCGGGCGATGCCCACCCGCTGCTGCTGTCCGCCGGAAAGCTGGGCGGGCCGATGGTCCGCGCGATCGGTCAAACCGAGCCGCTGCAGCGCCGCATCCGCCCGTTCCAATGCGTCCTTCCGCGGAATCCGGTTCAGCAGCAGCGGCAATGCGACGTTTTCCCGGGCGGTGAGGGTCGGCAAGAGATTGAAGAATTGGAAGATGAAGCCGATCTTCTCGCGGCGCAACCTCGAGAGCGACCCATCAGGAAGCGCGCCGATTTCCGTATCGCCGAGCCAGATCGAACCGGCGGTGGGTTGGTCCAACCCGCCGATCAGGTGAAGCAGCGTGCTCTTGCCCGAGCCGCTCGGCCCCATGACCGCGACGAATTCGCCTGTATTAATGGTCAGGTCGACATCCCGGAGGGCATTCACCGGGTTGTCGCTGCCGCCGTACACTTTACTGAGTTTTTCCACACGAATAACGGACATCTTTCACCTCACGGTTTCGTCGGATCCGCATCCGCCGCTTCCGCGCCGGAGCGGTCCGTGCTGTTCTTGCGGGGCCGGCCGCGCGGCCGGGGAGCGGGCGCGGGCGGACGGTAGTCTTTGAGCTCATCCAGACGCGCTTCGCACATGTCGATCAGTCGCAGGTCGGCCTCCAGATGGGCGATCGCATTCTCCAGCAACAGCAGCCAGGGCGAAGCCTTCGCGCTCCCGGCGTTGCGCCGGATTTCGTTGGCGTCGTGCAGTTCCTGGTAGAGTTTCCGGCGCTGCTCCTTCAGGATCGGTTCCACCGGCACCGGCCCGCCGAGCAGCCCCAGCGCCAGCTTGATGTAAAACGAATCCCCCAACCGGTAGTCGCGGACTTCCGGGGTCAGGTACCACGCGCGCAGCTCCTCGCGCCCCGCCCCGGTCAGGTGGTAGACCTTTCTATCGGGGCCGTCGCCCTCCTCCATCCGGTGCTCGATCCATCCAGATTCTTCCATCCGCACCAGTGTGTTGGCGATTTGCCCCGGCTTGATGTCCCGATCCACCTGCAGGGCCGGCGGAAGGCGCTTGCCCAGTTCGTAGCCATACATCGGCTGTTGGAAAAGAAGGGCCAGGATCGCGTGTCGGACGGACATGTTCTCCTTTTTCGGAATACTATACTCAGATAGTATAGATACTGAAAAATAGTATACGCTTTGTTTATAGTTTTTGTCAAGAGGTGATAATTGCTATTATTATGGGGAAAAAAGCAAGTCAGCCGGGGAAGATGCCTCCAACCGGCGCGGAGAGGAGAAGGCTTTCACCCGGCCCTATGGGAATCCGGTGTGATCACCGCCGGCGTCCGGCCGGCCGCGTACCGTTCCAGATCCGCCCGGTTCGGGGAATCCGGCAGTCCTCCG
>JBJYXS010000104.1:0-9443 GCA_046260075.1 Anaerolineales bacterium
GCCCTCACCCCGCCATGATGAACCATGACGCCGGGACACGAAGCCCGCACCGCCACGGTGAACCGTGGCGCTGGAACACGAAGCCCTGCGGGTTGTTGAATGTACCGATATCGGCGGAATGAGATAACCAGGAACAATATAAATGCCCCGGAGGGGCATTGTATTCCAGCGCGGGTATTTCTACCCGCGGGAAAAGGCCGAATATCCACAGATGAGGGCAAGAATGTATAATTTTAATATGTCATCCCTCCCCTGGTGGAAAACCGCCGTTATTTTCCAAATCTACCCCCGCTCGTTCGCCGATGCCGACGGAAGTGGCACCGGCGACCTGCGCGGGGTGATCTCGCGCCTGGATCACCTCAACGACGGAACGCCCAGATCGCTGGGAGTGGACGCAATATGGCTTTCGCCGTTCTTCCCCTCGCCCGGGTACGATTTCGGCTACGACGTCTCCGACTACTGTGCGATCGACCCGCTGTTCGGGACGATGGCGGATTTCGACGAGCTGGTGCGCGAGGCACACCGGCGCGGGATCCGCATCATTCTCGACCTGGTGCTCAACCACACCTCGCACCTGCACCCGTGGTTCGTCGAGAGCCGCTCATCGCGCGAAAGCCCCAAGCGGGATTGGTACATTTGGCAGGATCCGGGCCGGTTGGGCGGACCGCCCAACAACTGGGAGTCGGTCTTCGGCGGGAAGGCTTGGAAGTGGGACGCGCGGACGCGGCAGTACTACTACCACATGTTCCTCGAGCAGCAGCCGGACCTGAATTGGCGGAATCCGGAAACACGGCATGCGATCCTGGACGTGTTCCGATTCTGGCTAGACCGCGGCGCGGACGGGTTCCGGCTGGATGTGGCCGACGCCTACTTCAAGGATTCGATGCTGCGCAGCAATCCGCCCGCGCTGGGGATCCGCGGCTACGAACGCCAGCAACACATTTACGACAAGGACCAGCCGGAGCTGATCGGTGCGTTCCGCGAGATCCGCGAGCTGCTGGATTCGTACGGCGAGCGGATGGCGGTGGGCGAGATGATGGGCGGCCCGGCGGATGCGGTGCGTTACGGCGGGAAGGGTCTGCTGCCGCTGACGTTCAATTTCGATTTCACCCATCAGCGCTGGAGCCCGCGCGCTTTTCTTAAGTCGATCGAAGCATACGAACGCGCGCTGGGGGATGACGGCTGGCCGTGCTACGTGCTGAGCAACCACGACGTCGTGCGCCATGCCACCCGCTACGGCGGGCGATTTCCCGAGCCGCGCGCCAAAGTGGCCGCCGCGCTGCTGCTCACGCTGCGCGGGACGCCGTTCCTCTACTACGGCGAGGAGATCGGCATGCGGGAGGGCCGCATCCAGCGAAGGTTGATACAGGACCCGCCGGGCAGGAAGTATTGGCCGCTCTACAAGGGCCGCGACGGATGCCGCACGCCCTTCCAGTGGAACGCCGGGCCCGGCGCCGGATTCACTACCGGCGAACCCTGGTTGCCGATCAACCCGGATTACAAAGAGCTGAACGTCGAAGCCCAGGACGGCGATCCGGATTCGGTGCTCTCCTTCTACCGCCGGCTGATCTGGCTGAGGAAGAAGACGCCGGCCCTGCGCGAGGGGAGCTTCCGTTCAATCGGCCGGCCTTCTGGGAAGGCGTTAGTCTACCTGCGGGAGATGAAATCGCAGAAGGTGCTGGTGGCGTTGAACTTCTTCGAAAGTCCGTGCCGTCTGGTGTTGAAGGAGCGGCTGCCTGCCGGCCGCTGGCGGCTGCTGCTTTCCAGCCATGCGGAGAAGGGGGCCCGCAAGCCGGAACGGAACGCCGTCCACCTGCGGCCGAACGAAGCGGTGATCTGGGAAAGGCAGTGATCGTCATCACCGCCCTCGCCCTCATCCCCAGCCCTTCTCCCGACTAACATCGGGAGAAGGGAGTCACTTCCCTTCCCTCTCCCAGCGTAAGCTGGGAGAGGGATAAGAGGGTGAGGGCGAGGGAGGTTTATACTTCCCCCCATGCTCAACAAACCCTTCCGCATCATCCTGGCCTACGCCCGGCGGTACTGGCCGGCGCTGGCGGTGGCCGCCGCCAGCATGCTGCTGCTGGTCGGGGTCCAGCTGCTGGTGCCCTGGATCGTCAAGCTGCTGATCGCGGCGGTGACCGATCCCGCCTCGCCGCAATCCTCGCCGGAGTTCATAAGCAACCTGGCGGTCGTCATCCTGCTGGTGTTCGCAGCGCGGGCGGTGCTGCAGTTCCTGCGCTCCTACATGGCCCACATCGCCGGGTGGAGCGTGGTGGCCGACGTGCGCCGGCACATATACGAGCACGTCCAGCGGCTCTCGCTGCGGTTCTACGAGGAGCAGCAGGTCGGCCAGCTGATGTCGCAGGTGATCAACGACACCGAGCTGTTCGAGCAGTTCATCGCCCACGCCATCCCCGACGTGGTCGTCAACGTGCTGACGCTGGCGGGCGTCACCGCCGTCCTGCTGAGCCTGAACGTGCAGCTTACCCTGCTGAGCATGGTCCCGATCCCGCTGGTGGTTCTGGCGCTGGCCGTGTACGCCCGCAAGGTGCGGCCGGCCTTCCGCTTCCGCCAGCAGGAGCTGGGGGATCTGAATGCCACTCTCAACGACAACCTGGCCGGAATCCGCGAGATCAAGGCCTTCGCCCGCGAGGGCGACCAAGCGGTGCGGATCGGGAAGCGGATCGAAAACTACCGCCGCTCGCTGCTGCGGGCCCTGCGGCTGATGGCCACCTTCAACCCGTTCGTGGATTTCACCTCGTCGCTGGGCACGCTGGTGGTGATCTACTTCGGCGGCCGGCTGGCCCTGGAGGGAGCGCTGCCGGTGGCCGACCTGGTGGCGTTCTTCCTTTACCTGGACCTCTTCTACCTGCCGGTCCACAACCTGAGCGAAGCCTGGGAGGCGATCCAAAGCTCGCTGGCCGGGGCCGACCGGGTGGCCTCGCTGCTTGAGGAAAAGCCGGAACCCCATGACGATCCCGGCGCCGTTGCGCTTTCCGGCCGGGTCCAAGGCGCGTTGGCTTTCCGCGGGGTGGGTTTTGAGTACCTGACCGGAGTGCCGGTCCTGGAAGGGATCGATCTGGAGATCCCGGCCCGATCGGTCGTCGCGCTGGTCGGTCCGACCGGGGTGGGCAAATCCACGCTGGTCAGCCTGATCCCGCGCTTCTACGACGCAACCTCCGGCGAAATCCTGCTCGATGGGATCGATCTGCGCCGCTACCGCCTGGCGGACCTGCGCCGCCAGGTGAGCATGGTGCTGCAGGACGTCTTCCTGTTTTACGGCACGGTGCGCGAGAACATCCTCTTCGGCCGGCCGGAGGCTTGCGAGGCGGAGATGATCGCGGCGGCCAAGGCGGCCAACGCCCATGAATTCATCGCCGAACTGGCCGACGGGTACGACACGCTGATCGGCGAGCGGGGGGTGAAGCTCTCCGGCGGGCAGAAGCAGCGGCTTTCGATCGCCCGAGCCTTGCTCAAGGATGCGCCGATCCTGATCCTCGACGAGGCCACCTCCTCGGTCGATACCGAAACCGAACTGCTGATCCAGGAGGCGCTCGAGCGGCTGATCCGCGGGCGGACGACGGTCATCATCGCCCACCGGCTCTCCACCGTCCGCGCCGCCGACCGAATCGTCGTCCTGGAAGAAAATTCGATCCGCGAGACGGGCACCCACGAAGAGCTGATGCGGCTCAACGGACTCTATCGGCGCTTGTACGAGATCCAGGGACGGATGGATGAAGAGGCGGCTTTATAAGGGAGGTCTATTTCGCCACAAAAGGCGCAAAAGACACATAAGTTTTTTGTGGCTTTATTATTTTCCATTTTCTCATCCCGCTATTAATTGAATTCTGGTTACAATGTATTGATAGCACCTTCGGATTAATTCAAGGGCTTCTCCGAATGCCTGGTGTTGATTTCTCCCTCCTGACCGACGACGACATCCACCTTTTTACTGAAGGCACGCATTTCCGCCTGTACCGCAAGCTCGGCTCGCATCCGGCGGAGGTGGAGGGCAGGAGCGGGACGTACTTCGCCGTATGGGCGCCGGACGCCGAAGGGGTTTCGGTGATCGGCGATTTCAACGGGTGGGACGCCCGAACCAATCCGCTTTCACCGAAAGGCGGCTCCGGAATCTGGGAGGGATTCCTTCCCGGGGTAAAGCGCGGGACGATGTACAAGTACCGCGTCCGCTCGCGGCGCCACGGATACCAAATGGACAAGCTCGATCCGTACGGGTTGTATTTCGAGGTTCCGCCGCGGACGGCCTCGATCGTCTGGGATCCGGCTTACGATTGGGGCGATGAGGAATGGATGGCGGCCCGCGTGGAATACGATTGGTACAAGCGGCCGGTCTCGGTATACGAAGTCCATCTCGGTTCCTGGCGGCGCATGACGGATGACGGAAACCGGTGGATGTCGTACCGCGAGTTGGCGGCGGTCCTTCCGGAATACATCAAGGACATGGGTTTCACCCACGTGGAATTCCTGCCGGTGATGGAGCATCCCTTCTACGGATCGTGGGGCTACCAGGTCACCGGCTACTTCGCGCCGACCAGCCGCTACGGCACCCCGCAGGATTTCAAATTCCTCATCGACGCGCTGCACCGCAACGGGATCGGGGTGATCCTCGATTGGGTGCCCTCGCATTTCCCCACCGACGAGCACGCGCTGGGCAATTTCGACGGGACTCACCTCTACGAACATGCCGACCCGCGCCGGGGGATCCATCCGGACTGGAACTCCTACATCTTCAACTACGGACGGCGCGAGGTGCGCTCGTTCCTGCTCTCCAGTGCGCTGTTCTGGCTCGACGAATATCACGCCGACGGGTTGCGGGTGGACGCGGTGGCATCGATGCTCTACCTGGATTACTCCCGCAAGCCGGGGGATTGGAGTCCCAACGAAAACGGCGGCAACGAAAACCTGGAGGCCGTCTCCTGGCTGCGTACTTTCAATGAGGATGTCTACCGCGAGCACCCCGGCGTGCAGACGGTGGCGGAGGAATCCACCGCCTGGCCGAAAGTCTCCCGGCCGACGGCGGACGGCGGGCTGGGATTCGGCTTCAAGTGGGACATGGGCTGGATGCACGACATGCTCGAATACATCACCAAGGACCCGGTCCACCGGCGCTTCCATCATGACAAACTGACCTTCCGCATGGTCTACGCCTTCTCGGAGAATTTCATGCTGCCGCTTTCGCACGACGAGGTGGTGCATGAGAAAGCCTCGCTGCTTTCAAAGATGCCCGGCGATGACTGGCAGCGGTTCGCCAATCTGCGGCTGCTGCTGGGGTACATGTTTGCCATGAGCGGCAAGAAGCTGATCTTCATGGGCGGGGAATTCGGGCAGCGGCGCGAATGGAACCACGAGGACCAGCTGGAATGGAATCTGTTGGAATACGAGCCGCACTTGGGATTGCAGCGATGGATGCGGGATCTGAACGCGGCCTATGTCCGCGAGCCGGCTCTGCACGCCGCGGACTGCGATCCGGCGGGATTCGAATGGGTGGATTCCGGCGATTCCGAATCCAGCACCGTCAGCTGGCTTCGAAAGGCGCCCGAAGCCGAAAGGGCCGTGCTGGCGGTTTGCAACTTCACCCCCATTCCGCGCAGCGGATACCGCGTGGGAGTCCCGGCCGGCGGGATATGGCGGGAGATTCTCAACAGCGATTCATCGCACTACGGCGGCAGCGGCATGGGCAATGCCGGCGGATTCGAGGCGGAATCCGTTCCCTTCCATGATCGGCCGTTTTCGCTCCTGCTGACCCTGCCGCCGCTGGGGATTTGTTTGTTCCGGCATGAAGGGGAGGAGCTGTCCTAACCCCCTCTCCCCGCCTTCGGCACCCCTCCCCCCCTTCCCGTATTACGGGAAGGGGGGGAGGGGATGGGGTGGGGAGGTTGGGACAGGGCAACCATGAGCCGCTACCTCTGCATCCACGGACACTTCTACCAGCCGCCGCGGGAAAACCCGTGGCTGGAAGCCGTGGAGATCCAGGATTCGGCCGCCCCGTATCACGATTGGAACCGGAGGGTGCTGGCGGAATGCTACGCCCCCAACGCCGTATCGCGGATCCTCGACGAGAGGGAGTACATCCGCAAGATCGTCAACAATTACGCCGGCATCTCCTTCGACTTCGGGCCGACCCTGCTTTCCTGGCTCGAGGAGAACGCCGAAGATATTTATGGGTCGATTCTCGCGGCGGATCAGGAGAGCCAGCGGCGTTTTTCGGGCCATGGATCGGCGATGGCCCAGGCCTACAACCACGCCATCCTGCCCCTGTGCAACCAGCGCGACAAGATCACCCAGGTGGAATGGGGGTTGAAAGATTTCGAAACCCGCTTTGGCAGGAAAGCCGAGGGGATGTGGTTGCCGGAGACCGCCGTCGACTTGGAAACGCTTGATGTGCTGGCCGGCTGCGGCATCCTGTTTACGATCCTGGCGCCGCATCAGGCGATCCGGGTCCGTCCGGCCGACCGGGCGGAATGGCAAGAGACCCCCAACGAGACGGTCGACACCACCCGGGCCTATGCGGTGGATCTGCCCTCGGGGAAATCGATCGCCGTGTTTTTCTACAGGGATGATATTGCGCGGGCGGTGTCCTTCGAAGGACTGCTGAGCAGCGGTGAAGCCTTCGCCCGGCGGCTGACGGAGGCGTTTCCGGCCGGAAACGCCGATCCGCAATTGGTCCACATCGCCACCGACGGCGAATCCTACGGACACCATCACCGTTTCGGCGATATGGCGCTGGCCTACGCTTTGGATAGAGTGGGGCGGGACGGGCGGGTGGAACTGATCAATTATGGAGCCTTCCTGGAGCGGTTTCCGCCGTGCTGGAAGGCCGAGATCGCCCCCGAAACCTCGTGGAGTTGCTCGCACGGGATCGAACGCTGGCGCTCCGATTGCGGATGCCAAACCGGCGAACATCCGGATTGGCGCCAGGTTTGGCGCGGACCGCTGCGCGAAGCATTCAACTTCCTGCGCGATTCGATCGCCCCGCTCTATGAACGGGAAGCTGCCCGGTACCTCCGCGATCCATGGGAGGCCCGCAACGGGTACATCACCGTGGTGCTGGACCGTTCGGAGGATTCGGTCGATGCGTTCTTCCGCGCTCATCAATCCCATGCATTGGGGGAGGACGAACGGATCCGGGTGCTGAAGCTGCTGGAGATGCAACGCCACGCGATGCTGATGTTCACCTCCTGCGGCTGGTACTTCGACGATCTGGAAGGGATCGAGACGCTGCAGAATCTCCAATACGCGGCTCGAACCGTCCAGTTGGCACAGGACCTGTTCGGCGACGGCATCGAGCAGGCGTTCACCGGCATATTGGCAAAGGCGTGCGGCAACAGGAAGGGGAAGCCCGACGGAAGCATGGTGTACGCGCAGGCGCGTGCGGCGCGGGTCGATCTGCGCCAGGTGGCTGCGCATTACGCCGTGTCGTCGATCTTCGAATCCTATGGCGGCCGGGCGCGGATTTCCTGCTATACGGTGGAACGGCATGGCCGACGGATTTTCGAAAGCGGGCGGGCAAAGTTGGCCGTTGGGAACCTTACGGTGCGGTCGGATATCACCCGCGAAAGTGACCGGCTGTGCTATGGGATGCTTCATTTCGGGGACCAGAACTTCACCGCCGGCGTGGGCCCGTACAGCAATGAGCGGGAGTACGCCGCGCTGGCGAGCGACATCTCCGCCCCCTTCCTGCGCGGGGATTTCCCCGAGACGATCCGCTGCATCGACTCCCGCTTCGGAGGGATCACCTATTCGTTGAAGGATCTCTTCCTCGACGAGCAGCGCAAGATCCTGAAGTTGGTGATCCGCGAAAACCTGGCGGAGGCCGAGGCGGTTCTATCGCAGTTGTTCGAGGACCATGCTCCGCTGATGCGCTTCCTGGGAACGCTGAAGATGCCTTTGCCGAAGGCATACCATGCGGCGGCCGCCGTCGCTCTCAACGGGCGGCTGCGGGCGGCCGTGGCCGCCTCGCCGCCGGATGCCGGACGGATCCGGAGCCTGCTCGAGCAGGCCGAGTCGGCGGAAGTCGAACTCGAAGGCGAGGCGTTGGGCTTCGCGCTCGGCGCCGTACTCGACTCCCTGGCGGAGCATTGGCGTTCACGGCCGGAAGATCTCTCCCGGTTGCGGGCGCTGCGGGAGACGGTGGAGCTGGCGCGCTCGCTGCCCTTTTGGGTGGATGTTTGGAAAGCTCAGACGATTTTCTACAGGGTGTTGGAGAATGTGTTTCCTGGGATCCTTGTGGGAGCAAATAAGAAGTCGAAAAGGGACTCCGAGTGGATGCAGGAATTTCGGACGCTGGGCGAATTGCTGAAAGTGCGGACGAGTCGCGAAAAGCCGGACGCCGATCCTCAATAGCCGGCTGAGGGTGATCACCGGCATGGATCAGCGGATATACCGATGTATATCCAGAAAGGCCCACGACCGGATGTCTTCGTGTTCTTGTGTATTTCCGCCGGGGGCTTTATCCCCTGAGTTCTCGGAGGAGGGATCCCGCCGGAAAAGGTTTCCCATCCAAATCATAAGATCCTTCCATCCGTCCTTGACAACTTCCGCCCAAGAAAATGTCCTTTGGGGAGCGGCTCTATCCGGAGAGTGGTAAGGATGAAAAACCCCCGTGCAATCCGGGCAAGATCCTCTCTTTTCAAGTGTTTCTTCCATTTTTTCTCCTTGGATCACATTGAATAAGGGACTTCAGGCTATATAATGTGCTATAATAATATTGACTGTTATATACTAGCATGGTAAATATAACAAGTCAAGTGTTAATAGAATGTTAGGTAGGTGTCCTATGGAAACCAGCGAATCCTTCAAGGATCCACAAAAAGCGGACTGGCTCTGTCTTGATTTCGCTAATACTGTGGATTGGCATGCCAGCGATAATCCGCAAGAGAACCTGCACACATACAAGGATGTTGCTGTGTGGGCTATGAAGGCCGGTCTGGCAACAAAACAGGAGGCCCGAAACCTGATCCAGGATGCGGAGGCGGACCCTGACAATGCGGCGCGGGTACTGGCACGGGCCAGAGTACTGCGGGAAGCCGTCTATCGAATCTTTGTTGCATTGACCAAAGGGAAATCGCCTTCCGAGCCGGACATGGCCGAACTGAACCGGACGCTGTCCAAACTCAGCCGGGGAGCGGGTATCCAAAAGACCGCGCAGGGATTTACGTGGGAATGGAACCTGGACCGGGCTTCGCTGGATCTGCCGCTCGGAGCCGTCGCGCTCTCGGCGGCGGAATTGCTGGTGTCTCCGGAGCGCGAACGCGTAGGCCAGTGCGCTGATGAACGCGGCTGCGGGTGGCTGTTTGTAGACACCAGCAGGAACCACAGCCGCCGATGGTGCGATTCCAAGGATTGCGGCAATCGCGAACGTCAGCGCCGGCATTACGAGCGCAGCCGCTCCCGGGCGGCTCGTTGACATCCCGCATCGCCCC
>JBJYXS010000105.1:0-1760 GCA_046260075.1 Anaerolineales bacterium
CGAACCAACCCGCGATCCGGGAAGGTATGCCGACGATCCAGCCCAGCGGGCGGAGCACGATCCGGACGGCCCCGGTTTCCAAGAGGTATCCCACCGCCCAGGCGGCGGCCAGGATCATCGGCACGGCGATCAAGGTCGTCTGCTGGGGCATTTTTTCGCTCGCATACGAAAAAACGGCCGCATTGAAAATGGCCCAGAACAACACCAAGGCCATGAACGGAACGGGGCGATCATCCGCGGCGAAAGTTTTTTCGAACGGCCTTTCGGCAACCGAATTCCACAACCTGCGCCGCCAGCAAAGAAAGGCCGCAACCGCAGTGCCGAAGGCGGGGAGGAACTCGTACACGGGGATCTGGATCAACAGATAATAGAACCACGGCTGGTACACCAAATGCCCTTCCAGGAGCTGGACCGAGATCCAATAGCCGAAGAAGTTGAAGAGCCCGTCCGTTAACCCGCCCAAGTTGGAAAATCCCGAAGTGAAGAAGAAAGCAAAGATGCCGAAGAACAGCGCCGCCAGGAACGGCCACACCGTCGGCCGCCACAACAGGCCGATCGCGATCGAAGCGGCCGCCAGGATCAGCAGGATCACAAGGGAAGGTATCCGGTTTGAGGGGTCGAGGCTCATGGGATCGAGACCCAGCAAGCGGACCGGGGCGGCGCTGATCAACGGCAGGGTCAGCGTTCCCAGAACGACCATGAGGTCGAACGACCGTTCATCGCGCATTTTTTTCCAATTGCCGTCCCGCAACAACAGGAAAGCACCTGCAACGGCGACGACCAGGCCGACCGAGGCGAAGACCACCCCCGGGACCGTCATCGGCGGATCGGCGCCCCGGAGCAACCCGGCGGCGACCGCCAGGCAGACGGCCGACCCGGTCAGGCAGACGAGGAATCTTGCGACCGCCTCCCGGGCGATGTCTCTGCGGCGCAGAAAGCGGACGAGGAAGTATCCCGCCAGGAAGACCATTAACCCGCCGCCGTGGATCAGGGATGTAATCTTATCCGTGGAATGCAGAGCATATACGGCCGTGAAGAGGATCAGCATCTTCGTTTCGCCGCGTTCCAGGTAACGCAGGACCGCATACAGTGAGAGCAGAGTCCATACCGCAATCAGCGCTTCGTTCCGCGTGTAGCGCGCGTAATACAGCATGAATGGGGAGATGAGGATCAACAGCCCGGCGGTCAGCGCCCCGGCGCGGCCGAGATAGCGCCGGAAGAGGAACAGCGCAATGCCCACCGTGGCGATTCCGAAGAGGGCGAACGGCAGCCTGGCCGATATGTCGCTGTCGCCGAAGAATATGAACGACGCAGCGGTCAGATGCATCTCCAAGGGGCCGTGCATCATGGGAGACCATCCCATATGGCCGCTGCCGGCGAGCGAGTAGGCGGCGGTGATCGTGTTCAGTTCGTCGTGCGTGAAAACCCTCTCGCCCAGGCCGTATAGCCGGGTGATCACGGTCAGCGCCAGCAGGACCGTCGCCAACAGGTTTCCCGCGTTCGGCGGGAAAATATCCGAGAGTTTCCGGTCCAGGATCCGACGCGGCGGCGGTTGTGATCCGGCGGTCGCCGCCGATGGAAGATCGGTGCCTTGGGCATCCGGAGTTGGGAACGTTGGCATAATATCTCCCCGTGATGGACAGGATTTACGGGATTATTTCAGGATTTACAGGAAAAGTCCTTACCGAAAAACATCCTGTCAATTCTGTCAATTCTTTCCAATTCATTCCCATTTCAGGACCTCGCCGCCGGAGGGGGGC
>JBJYXS010000106.1:0-4483 GCA_046260075.1 Anaerolineales bacterium
GGCTCTCGCCCGCATCGCGCATCACCCGTCCGCGCTCCCGCGTCAGGCGCACGGCGTCGGCGAAGGCCAGCGCCCCCGCCGCCACCAGCGCGGAAAATTCGCCCATCGAATGTCCGGCCACGCACAGCGGCTGGAAGGGGCCGGCCGTTTCCATCAACACCCGCCAGGCCGCCACCGAGTGGGTCAGCAGGGCCGGCTGGGTATTGTAGGTGTCCCCCAGGCGGTCATCCGGCCCTTCCCAGCATAGGGAGGAAAGGGGAAAACCGAGGATGGAATCCGCCTCTTCGAACAGGCGGCGCGCGGACGGGAAGGATTCGGCCAGGGCCTTTCCCATCCCGACCGACTGGGATCCCTGTCCGGGAAATACCAATGCGGTATGTTTTGGATCGAGGGTCATTCGGTTTCCGTTCGGCTGGATTGGGGATGCTTCACCACGGATCACCCCGGAAGCAACCGCACCACCGGGGCAACCCGTAGTCCAAAGGAGGTGGTTGCCTTAACTAACACGGAAACACCGTCCGGGTTGCGCGAAAAAAAAAGGCCGCAACGGCACGGCCTTTTTTCGGAGAGCCCATGGGATGACTACTTCTTTTCCGTCTTTTTCTTCGGTTCGAATACCTTTCGGCCTGCATAATAGCCGCACTTCGGGCATACGGTATAGGCGGGAATTTGCGCGCCGCAATTGGCGCATCCCACCAGATCGGGCGGAAGCATGGCATCGTGCGCACGCCGACGGTCCCTCCGGCCGGAGGAATGTTTTCGTTTCGGATGTGGTGGCATGAACGGTACTCCTGATGACCTTTCCAGAACAAGTCCGGGAAGGCGGTTGCCTCCCCGGCAAGCGCCGGGATTATAAGGTCGGTCTTGTGCGGTGTCAAGCGGCGGCGGCCGATAGTCCTGTCCGGGCACAATTTCCGCCATCCCGGAAACCGTATATGGTATAGTGCCAACACGTTGTTTTTCAAAAGATGGACCATTGCCGTTTTCCAGGAGGCAATCATGTTGAAACAAAACGCTTGGAAATCCCTTATCGGGGCATCCCTGGTCATCCTGGCCGCCTGCGGAAGCGCGGAAACCACGGTCCCTCCGGAGAATACATCGCTCGAGCCTTCACCGGCCGACGTGGAACCCACCCTTTCCGGCGATTCGACGGAGGCCCCTATTCTGATCGCCTCCCCCACCATCCACCATCCAATCCCGAACCCGGATCCGGGTATGGCCAGCGTGTACGGGTATATCAAGTGGAATAGGGAAGGGGTTCCGGACCTCGGCTTGCTGATGTGCGAACACATCGAGTTGATGGTCGGATGCGATGGCGGAGGACCCGAGTTCTCCTCGTGGACCGAGCTGGACGGCATGTACTCCATCCTCAACATTCCTCCCGGAACCTACAACCTGGTGGTGGAATCCGTCGACGGAGACGAGTGGTTCTTCGTCCCCGCCGGACAGGATCCCGACGATATCGCCATCGTGGTCGCCGCCGACCAGATCCTGCGCCTCCCCGACTATTACATGGCCATGTACGAAATGGTTTTGATCTACCCGGGCGAGGGCGAACGCATCGACGACCCCCGGCCGACGTTCGAATGGGATCCGTACTCCTCTGCAACGTACTACAACATTACCATCGCACAATTAGACGGCAGCCTGGTCGCTTCCGGGGAAGGCCTTAAAACGACCCAATTCACCCCGGAAACCGACCTGCCGAACTGCGAGTACGGGTGGCAGGTGGAGGCTTACAACGACCAGGGAATCAAGATCGCCGAACACAAAGGATATTCCCCCTTCACCATCTACGGCCAGCCGTCCTCCTGCTGAACGGCGGTCCGCCTGCCGCTGCGGTTTTGAATCCTATTGAACGGAAATCGCCGGGCTTTTCCCGCGGGAAAAGCCCGGCGATTTTTTCTCCCGGCGCGTCCGACCGGCGGCGGCTAGGTCTTCTTCTTGGCGCGGGTTTTCCGTTTGGAGCGAGCCGGGGTCTTCCGGACCTTTTTTTTCGAAACCTTCCGGACCGGACGGGCGGATGCGGACCGCTTGGTTTTTCGGGAACCCTTCCCGGCGGCACGCTCGCGCTGGGATTTCTCCGGCTTGCCGGATTCGACCGCGACGGGAATGGAAGGGCTCTTGGCGGACGCCTTGCGTTTCTTCTTCTTGGCGGCGGCTGCCGACGCGGTGCGAGCAGGTCGGGAACCCTTCAGGTACGCCCCGCCTGCCGATCCGGCTTCCGGCGTCCCTTTCCGATCCCCGGCGTCTTTTCCGGCCGGCGGCATGCGAGTCGCCGGAGACCGGCCTGCGTCCGCATCCGGTTCGTCAAGGCTGATCCCCTGTTTAAGCTCGTCCAACTCCTCCAGTTGCGCCTCGCGCGCCAGGCGGTTGGGCAGATTCTGCATTTCCTGCGAAACCCGCCGGACCGATTTCCAAGTGTCGGATTGGTTCAACTGATTGATCCAGCGACCGAGCATCCTCCCGCCCTTAGCCAGATCCTTGGGGGAAAAGACGATCAGCACCAGCAGAAGAACGACAACAAATTCCAGGGGGCCTATGCCCAGAAATTCCATTGGCTTTACTCCGACGCCCATTATAAGGCCAGACCCGGGATTCTCCAGTCCCGTTCCCCCACATCGAAAAATCCGCCGGAAGGGATCCGCCCTGCCCTGTTTTCCCTCCCGCGGATTTTTCTGCGACGCCGGGGTTTGTCTTTTCCCTCCCGGCAGGGTATTCTTCCGTCCGGCGGATGCCATGCGAAAATACCTCCCACCCATTCTGACTCTCTTCTTCCTCTCCCCCGTCATCGGCGAGCTGGTATCGGGTTCGGCTCCGCCCGGCAATTGGCTTCAGCCGGGCACCTATCTGGTGATGGTCCCCCTCTACGGCGCCGGCGCGTTGCTGGTCCGCGAGCTGGCCGTCCGGTGGAAGGCGGGATGGTTCGGCGTCATTCTGCTGGGCGCCGCCTACGGAATCGTCGAAGAGGGGATCGACGTGATGAGTTTCTTCAATACGGCCTGGCCCGATTTGGGAAACAACGCATGGTACGGCCGCTGGGCGGAGGTCAGCTGGGTGTGGACGATCCATCTGACCGGCTATCATGCCGCGTTCAGCATCGCGATACCGATCCTCCTGACGCACCTGATCTTCCCCCGGGTGCGCGGCCAATCCTGGATGGGATGCGGGGGCTTGCTGTTCTTCGGCGGCCTGGAGGCGGCCATCGTCCTGATCGGCAATCTCCTCTTCCGGGCGGCCTTCGAGTACTCCCCGCCGGCGCTGCCCTATTGCCTTTCGTTCGCAGTCGTCGGGCTGCTGGTGGTGGCTGCACGCCGGACGCGCGTTCCGCATCCGGCGCCCGATATGGAGCACCGGCCTTTGCCTGCGCCGTGGTTGTATGGTTTGGCAAGTTTTCTCGCGACCACGATTTTCTTCTTTTCGGCTTGGTTCTGCTCCGACCATGACCTGTCTCCTCTTTGGGCCATCCTGGCGATATTCCTGTCGTCGGCGGCGATCCTGGCGATCCTCGGCCGCTCGTACCGGCGCGGCAAGCAATTCACCGACGGCCGGAAACTGGCTCTGGCCTCCGGTGGACCGCTGTTCCTCGCCCTGCTGACGCCGATCACTGAATCACGGGGCATTGATCCGGGCACGGGTGAGAGTTTTTCCGGGATGATTTGCGTGGGCGCCGCCACGGTCCTTGCACTGATTATGCTGTCGGTCGTCGTCCGGAGGCGGGAACGGCGCGCGGCTCAGGCCATTTCCCCTCCTTCTGCGATGCTTCACGGAAAACCCCCGCCGCGCGGAATGTTCGACGATCCGCAATAAATGCCCGCCGCCAAAGACGGCGGTTTCGTCGGAAAATGCAGAAGGCGCAACGTTGTTGCGCCTTCTGCATGTATTCATGCGGACCGATCCACAGGGAAGGTTACGGCCCCAGCGGCGGATCGGAGATATCGCCGGTGTTGCTGTACCCCCACGATTCCCAGTATCCCTTGTAGGTGGGGTCGTTGGAAAGTTCGATCTCGGTGACCCACTTGACCCATTTGTATCCCCACTTGGCTTCGGCGACGACCTGGAAGGGGAACCCGCGCTCCGGAGGGAGAGTCACCCCGTTCATCTTGTAGGCCAGCAGGATCTGCTTGTCGCGCAGGAAAGCCACCGGCAGCGAGGAGGTATAGCCGTCCGCGGCATGGAAGATGGCGATCACCGCGTCATCCTGCACGCCGGCCGCCTGCATCAGATCGTCGATCCGCACGCCCTCCCACAGGATCGTGGCATCCCAGCCTTCCACGCAGTGCAGGGTCACCACCTTGCTGTACGTATCGCTTGCCAGCACCTCATCGTACGTCAGTTCCAGGGGATGATCGACCAACCCGTCGACTTTGAGGGTGTATTCCTCCAACGAGACATACTGCGGCCCCTTGATGGAGTTCTCCCGGAAATCATCGATCGAGGAGAGATCCTCCCCTTCGTATTCGCCGATCTCCACCGGCGGCAG
>JBJYXS010000107.1:0-9879 GCA_046260075.1 Anaerolineales bacterium
GTTGTCGACGAACAATTGCTGGGCTCGGGCCAGCATCTGCTCTCCCCGCGGGGCATCCAGCGTGGGCGTGGGAACCGGCGTGCTCGTGGGTTGCGGTGTGGGTGTCGCGTTCATGGCCTTAAGGATTTGCTCGCGCATCTCCGCCGCGCCGGAATACTCCGGCTCGCGCTCCAGGATGGCGTCCAACCGGCTGAGGGCAAGGGAGTTATCCCCGGATTGGAAATCCGACTCGGCCAGCACAAACTGCTCCACCGCCCAGTCGTGGATATTGGCCTGCACCGATTGTTGATGGAGGGCTTTACCGTTTAAGTACCCGGCCGCCGATCCGACAAGTACGACCAGCAGCAATGAGCCGAGAAATATCCAGACCCATTTCAGGCGCCGCTTGGGAGCCGGGAGGGGCTCCCCGACAGGAAGAGTATCGGAATTTGACATGCGGCCGATTATACTGCATCTCCGGCCCGGCTCGCCCGGTATACCTTGACGGGACGTTCCCGCCGAATTACCATCTTTTATTGGATTGCCATGTATCTTCATACCAGCAAATACCGGCTGAAGCGGAAAAAAAAGAGCCGCTTTAATCTGCCATTAATTTTACTGCTCATCGCGTTGATCGCCGCCGCCATGTACATCCAGGTGTACGTGGTGCCGACGGTTCCGCCGCTGTTCGTCCCGTCGCCCACCCCTACCCGTCCGGCCGCCTCATACGCCAGCGATGCCGCGGCGATGTTCCGGGAAGGGAAGCTGAGTTCCGCAACGGAAATGTACCAGCAGGCCATCCGACTGGCTCCCACCAACACTGATCTGTACATCGCCCTCTCGCGCGTCCAGGTGTTCGCCCATGATTTCGACGGCGCGGTTGAGAACGCCTCTTATGCCGTGCTGCTTTCGAAAAGCGCCCTGAGCTATGCGGTCTACGGGGAGGCGCTGTATCGCCTGGAGCTGACCAAAGACCTCCCGTCGCTCGAGATCGCCACCCGGCAATTGAATAAGAGCCTCGACCTTGATCCATCGCTGGCGCTGGCCCACGCCTATCTGGCCGAGGTGTTGATGGATACGGATTGGCAATATTGGGAAGACGCATCGGAGGAAGCCCGAACCGCCATCACCCTCGCCCCCGATCTGATGGAAAGTCACCGGGCGATGGGCTTCGTGTACTATAAAACCAGCAATTACCAAGAGGCGCTGGAAGAATACCTGAAGGCCATCGACCTCCACAACAAACTCCGCGATCTCTGGATCCCGCTCGGCGATTGCTACCAGGCGATCAACGACATCATCGAGGCGAGTAACGCCTATGTCACCGCAAGCACCCTCGATTCCACGGACCCTGTTCCCAATGCGCGCCTGTCCCGCCTGTTCGCGGGCGAAGGCGATTACCCCAAAGCCCGGCAGTATGCCGAACTGGCCGCCGCATTGGCACCAACGGATCCGAGATACCACGGGCTGCTGGGAGTGATGTATTACCACAACCATCAGTATCA
Source organism: Anaerolineales bacterium (assembly GCA_046260075.1). GTDB lineage: Bacteria > Chloroflexota > Anaerolineae > Anaerolineales > RBG-16-64-43 > JAFGKK01. Next base: position 1,485 of record JBJYXS010000107.1, read on the forward strand.
GGAAGCCATCGTCGAACTGGGCCTGGCAGTTACCGGCGGCCGGGTGGAGGATGCCATCGTCGCAGGATTGCCGCTCGGCCCCTTCCCGGTCTCGGAATACTACTGGACATACGGCTTGGCGCTGGCGAAGCTCGACCGCTGCGCGGAAGCCGTTCCCATTTTTCGGCTGCTGGAACAGCAAATGCCGGACGACGAGATCGTCGTCGCCAACGTCGCCGAAGGCTTGACCATTTGTCATGAGCAGCCTCCGGCCGCATCCGAATAGGGCGGGCGCCATGCAATTGCGCGGAACACGCTTCCAGCCCACCGCCGACCCGCCCCGTCTTACGGTCCGGCGAACCGCGGCCTATGCAGCGGCCATTCTGTTCTTCCTCGGCCTGCTGCACCTGATGAACCTCGGTATCATCCGCTCCCCCTTCGCCCCTCCGCCGACTCCGACTCGTTCGATGGATTCGTACGCCGATGAGGGAAAAGCATTTTTCGACGCCGGGATCCTGAACAAGGCGATCAGTGCATATCAGAACGCCGTCAGCGTGGATCCGGAAAATCCCGTCTTGTGGGCAGAGCTGGCCCGGATTCAGACATATTCCAGCAGCCTCATGCTGTCCGCCGAAGAGATAACCGCCCGCTTGCGGGAGGCCCGCGATTCGGCCGAGCAGTCCGTGACCCTCGACGAGGATTACGCGACCGGCTGGTCGATCAAAACGCTGGTCCTGGATTGGTCGGCTTCCCAGGAGGGGGATGAGGAAACCCGCCAGGAAATGCTCACCGATGCCCTGCAGGCCTCCTCCCAAGCCCTTTTGCTGGAGCCCAGCAATCCTTTGGCACTGGCCTTCCGGGCCGAGGTGCTGGCGGACCTGCAAAACTGGTCCACCGCGCTGGATGTGGGAGCGCGCGCGGCCGAACTCGGCCCGGACATCATGGACGTGCGCCGGGCCTACGCCTATGTGTTGGAAAGCAACGGGTACTACAATCTCGCGATCGAGGAATACCTGGCGGCGATCAACCTGAACACCAATCTTCCCTTCCTGTACATGAGCCTGGGCGCGAACTACCGGCGGATCGGGGAAACGGCGACCACCGCCGCCGTCCGCGACGAGAATATCGATAATGCGTTGGCGGCGTTTCAGCGGGCGGCGGAACTCAACCCGAAGGATCCGCTCCCCTACCTCTCGATCGCCCGCACATACGCCAACCAGGGTGAGTTTTTCGCCGCCGAACGCAACGCCCAGAAGGCGCTCTCACTCGACAACCTCGACCCCTTCATTTACGGACGGTTGGGCGTGATCTATTACTTCGCCAAGAACTACGAGAGCGCCCTGCTGGTGTTGCATTGCGCGGTGCGCGGATGCACGGCGGAGCAAAACGAGGAGGCGGACGTCGACATCAGCCCCGTGTCCCTCTCGGCCGGCACCGTGGACATGTTTTATATTTACGGTTCGGTGCTGGCTTTCTACGGGGGGGAGAACCCGGATAATTGCGTGGAAGCCGCTCGGATATTCGCCCAGATTCGCGCCTCCCCCTACCACGACGATACGATCGAAGCCATCATCCGAGAAGGCGAGGTGATCTGCGCCTCATTCAATCGTCCGGCCGCGGAATCCTGACCGGCGCGCCCCAACCCGCGCGCGCGGGCGCTCATCCGGATCCCCCCCCGCCGCGACGACCGCGGTTCCCGTTGACGCTTCCCGGATGTTCGGCGGCGGCTATTTCTTCGACGGCTTCCCGGGTTCTTTTGCCTTCTGTTGCCCGCCGCCGTCCAACAGCACGAAGATCATCGGACGCCGTTTGGTTTCCCGGTAAAACAGTTCCGACAACGCGGATTCCATCCGCTCGGCCAGACGGTTCCCGTTCCCGCGGGAACTGATATCGCGGATCTTCTCCTCAGCCATCGCCAGCAGATCGCCGGATTCCGGCGTGAATACGAAGCCCCGCGAGATCCATTTCGGCGGCGACGTCAGGCGGTGGGTGGCCGGGTGGACCGCCGCCCGCACGATGACAAACCCGTCGCGGGCCAGCCGCTCCCGTTCACGCATGACCGTTGGGCCGATATCGCCCACCCCGCGGCCGTCGACGAAGATGTACTGGCCCGGAAGGCGCTCGCCCAATTGCAGCTTGCCGCCGCTGAAGGTCACCGGGTAGCCGTTTTCGACCACCGCCACGTTTTCGTCTGGGATACCCAGCTCGCGGGCGATCGCCCCGTGCTGGTGCAATTGGCGCAGCTCCCCGTGGATCGGGATGAAATGCTTGGGCTGCACCAGGTGAATCAGCAGCTTCATCTCCTCGGCATTGGCGTGCCCGGAAACGTGGACCGGCGCGATCGGATCGTAGATCACCCGCGCGCCGCGCTGGAACAGCCGGTTGATCGTCCGGTGAACCATCTCCTCGTTTCCCGGAATGGGATGCGAGGAAAACACCACCGTATCGCCCGCTTGCAGTTCAAACTGGCGGTTCCGTCCCGTGGCCAACCGGCCCAGAATCGAGGATGGTTCGCCCTGCGTACCGGCCGTCATCAGTACGACCTTCTTGTCGGACATTTTCAAAGCCTCGTCGACCGATACCAAGAGACCATCGGGCACCTCGAGATAGCCGAGCTTCTGTGCCATCTTCGCGTTTTCCTGCATCGAGGTGCCGACCAGCGCCATCCGCCGGCCGTGCCGGTCGGCGGCGTTGACCACCTGCTGAATCCGCGAGATCAGCGAAGCGAAGGATCCGATGAGAATGCGGCCCGGTGCGGCGCGGAAAAGGTCGTCGAACGCCGAGTCAATCACCGCCTCGGATGGGGTCCACCCGGGTACGTCGGCGTTGGTCGAATCCGACAGCAGAGCCAGCACGCCGCGTTTGCTGAACTCGGCCAGCGCGGCGTAATCCGTCGGCCATCCGTCCACCGGCGTGTGGTCGAACTTGAAATCGCCCGAATGCACGATCAGACCGGCCGGCGTGGTGATGCCGAGCCCCACCCCGTCGGGTATCGAATGACAGACGTGAAAGAACTCCACCCCGAACGGGCCGATCTGGACTTCGGATCCCGCCCGAACGGTGTTCAGCTGGGTCCGCCCCCGCAATCCGGCGCGGGCCAGCTTGACTTCCAGCAGGCCGCATGTCAGCGGCGTGGCGTAGATCGGCGCCTGAAAGGCTTCCGCGACATGATCGATCGCCCCGGTGTGGTCTTCGTGCCCATGGGTCACCACGATCCCGCGCACGCGGTCGCGGCGGTCCAGCACGGAGCTGAAGTCCGGGATGATGTAATCGATCCCCAGCATATCGTTTTCGGGGAACATCAGGCCGGCATCCACGATAAGTGCGTCGGACGGCGTTTCGATCAGCATCATGTTCTTGCCGATCTCCCCCAAGCCGCCCAGGGGGATGATTCGTAAATCCATACTCATAACACTACTTACACTCCTTTGGTAAAGCGTTTCTCTCTCTGCGGTCGGCGACTTCCTGTGCGGGCCGCACTACGGCCGATTATCGCCGAAAAACAAAATCCCCGCCGAGCTGGCAGGGGATCAGCGTGCATATCCTTTCGGGAAACAACCCACGGACAATCGCTTAATTCAACCTGACCACACCCGTGGCCTGGAGACCGCGAACGGTCTCTTCCACGGCGAACTCGACTCTTTCCCCCTCGCGCAGATTCTGCAGTTCCGAACCGGTAATCGAAGAATAATGAACGAAGACTTCGTGTCCTTTTTCCGTTCGGATGTAGCCGTACCCCCTTGATCCGTCGAACCAGCGAACGGTGCCGGTAGTCCGTTGTGCCATTCGAGAAGTTCCTTCCGGGAGAGAGTTTTTAGGATATTACCACGGTTTTTAAGGATGTCAATTATTTCTTTTTTACGCGTAAAAATCCGGTTAACCCCGCTGCCTTACGAGCCGCGGGCAACCTCTTCGGGCTGTGCGGAATCCCAAATACCGATCAGGGATCGCAACGAAGCTACGGTGCGATCCGCCTCCGGGCACGGCTTTGCGGAGGGGCTGTGGATCCACGCCGTCCGCATGCCAAGTTTCTTGGCAGGGCGGATGTCCTGCTCCAAGTTGTCGCCGATCATCCAGGCCTGCGGGGGATCGGCGCCCAGGGCGGCCAGGGCGGCCCGATGCGCGCGCGGGTCCGGTTTTCCAAATCCGATTTCGCTTTCGACGAAAATCTCATCGAAAAAGCGCGCCAGGCGGAAGCGCTCGATCTTTGCCCGCTGGAAGGAGGATTGGCCGTTGGTCAGCATCACCATGCGGGAACCGCTTCGCCGGAGGATTTCGAGCGCCTCGATCGCGCCGTCGAACGGTCGAACGGCGATCTCCCGTTCTGTGGTAAAGGCATCCGCCATTTCGTCGGCTATCTTAAAATCCGTCCGGCCGAGCTTCGCAAACGCGTCGCGGACGACGATCCGCCGGGCGCGCGGTAAATCCAGCCGGCCTTCCCGGAATCGATCAGGGTCCGACCAATACCAGCGAATGCTGCTTTTCACCGCCCGCTGCAGCTTCTCCCCCGGGAGGTTCAGACGCGGGGCGAACCGTTCGTACAGTTGCAACCAGACCTCCGCGCCCGGCGCGGTGTAATCGAGAATCGTGTCGTCGAGATCCAAAATAAGGTGTTCCGGGATGGGCATATACCGACTTTCCAGCCATCCGGTGGTCACCATCCGGATGGGGGATTCCCCTGGGTTGCTTTGTTGGGATTCGCAGCCAATTACCGTTCTTCGCCGGTCTCCGGATCGATGCCGATATCCAGACGGCCCGCCGCCACTTCCTCCAGGATGCCGTTCAGGTAGATTCGGCGGGCGGAGGACACCCAATCGTTGATGAAGTCCGCGAACACCAAGCCGCCGTTTTCCAGCGAATAAGCGACCGGCTCCGAAAAGCCCTCGCCGTCTGCAAAACGTCCAAGTCTCTCGGCCAGGAGAATGTCCGGCCGGAAGGCCGCTTCTCCCAGCACATACTCCGCGCCGGTCCCGCTGCCGCTGCCGAAGACGAGGCGGTAGAAATCCGTCCCCGCACCCGCCACGCGCACTCCATTGCCGGCCAAATCCGCCAACCCCGCTTCGCCCGCCGCGCCGGGGATGGCCGATGCGGTGTCGATGTAATTCTGGATCAGCTGTCCGGCTGCGGAGATCCCCGCCGAAGCGTCCGCGGAGGGTGGGAGTTCGAAATCGAACAGGCGGCAGCGCGGACAGACGTATCGGATGCCGTGCCGGAAGCCGGTTTGGAAGATCTTTCCGCGCGTCGTGCCTTCTTCGCCGATCCAGCCGACATAGTCGTTGCGGTTTTCGATTCCGGCCAACAGCCCCGCCATGAAAGCCGCTTGATCCTGCCGGAAATCCCCGCCGATTACCAGCAGATTGTCCAGCGGTTCGATACCGGTTTCCTCCACTGCCAGGAACCGGATATCCGGGCGGTTCTGGGCGGCGGCGTACACCTCCCCGCCGATTCCCGATCCGATTGCGGCAAACAACCGCGGGCCGCCCAGACGGTCCCCGCCGAGAACCTCCACCCCCGGGGTGACCCGCCGGATCTCCCAACCCCGCTCTCCGGCAAAGTCCTCCACCGCTGTAATGGCCAGCTCGACCGCCGCCGTCGGCGCCGGATCGGGCGCCATGATCACCGCATACGGTTCGGGTGTCGGCGTGGCTGATGGTGCAGCCTGCTCGGTCGGAGAGGGCGTGGCGGTTGCGGTGCCGGCGCCGCCGGAACATCCGGCGGCTGCGGCGGCCAGCAACATCAAGGCGAGAAAATGAGATTTCCTGTTTTTCCTTTTCATATCTTGTCGTAGAAGATTATTCCATAGACCATGGGTCCTGCACGATGGGCCATAACCATCCGGCGCCCCTGGGGAAATTCCCTCCAATAGACGAAAGGAATATTATTCGAATCAACGGCCATCGTCCATGGTCCACCGTCTATTGTCGGTTTTATACCGCCTCGATCGTCGACGGCGGCTTGGGGGCGATGTTGTAGGTCACGCTGACGATTCCGGGCACTTCCTCCAGGATCGCCGCCGCCAATTTTTCCAGCGTCTCCATTGTCAGCCGGGTCGGTGTCGCGACGCGGGCATCGAGGCTGTCCCAGCAGCGGATTTCGATCTGCTGTCCGAAATCGCGCTTCCCCTCCCGCATGCCGGTCACCCGGTCTTCGTGGAGGATCGCCAGATACTGGAAGGCGCCGCTGTCCTTCAGTTCCCTTTCGACCACCGCCGTGGCCTTGCGCACGGTTTCGATTCGTTCCGGCGTTGCTTCGCCGATCACCCGTGCGGAGAGGGCCGGTCCCGGGAAGGGAATCCGCCGGAAGATTTCCTCCGGCAACCCAAGCGCCTGGCCCACCTTCCGCACCCCGTCCTTGCGCAACTGGATCAACGGTTCGAGAATCCGGTAGCCGAACGCCTTTTGCGGGTCGATGCCCAGCTGTTCGAACACATTGTGCTGGCGCTTGATCCCCGCCACGGTTTCGTCCACGTCGGTCAGGATCGTCCCCTGCAGCAGGAATTTCGCTCCGCTTTCCCGCACGATCCGGCCGAAGACATCCTTGTAGAAGGTCTGGGTGATCGCCTCGCGCTTTTTCTCCGGGTCGGTCACGCCGCTCAGTGCGGCGAAGAACTCCTTCTGCGCATCGACGATCTCCACCTGCACTCCAAGCTTCCGGAAAATATCCGCGACCCGCTGCGGTTCGCCCTCGCGCATCAAGCCGTTCTGGATGAACACCGTCTTGAGCTGCCCGCCCAACGCGCGGTGGCCGAGCATGGTCACGGTAGAGGAATCCACGCCCCCGGAGAGAGCGTTAATCGTCCGCCCATCCCCGACGGCGGACCGGATCGCTTTCACCTGCTCCTCGATGAACATCCCTTCGTCCAGAGTCTTGGCGGGAATTTCCTCAATCATGGCTCCTCCTCATGGTTTTGGGGCGGTTCCGCTTCTTCCTGCAGGCTGGGCAGGGGCCAGAGTTTCCGGCACTGCTGTTCGGTGAACGAAGGCGAAGCCGCACTGAGGTAGCGCAGGACCGTGCCGCCCGTGTTTTCCAGGCCGTGCACGGTCCGGGACGGAAAGGCGATGCAATCCCCGGGACCGACACGCTCGCGTTCGGCGCCGACGGTCATCATACCCGATCCCTCCAGAATGTAGTACATCTGCTCGGGTTCGTGGGCGTGCGGTTTCTGGATTCCGCCGGGTTCCATCTCCACCAGGGTGACCGCAAGGTTCCCGACGCCTCCGGTCTGCAGCGAGACGAGCAGATACGAAACCACACCGTCGCGCCGATAGCGCGGCGCCGCATACTTCTTCATGATCTGCATGGGCCATTCCTTGTAAATGGGATGGGTGACTTCACTTCCCGCCGGCGGCGCGGACGGATGCCGGATATACCTTGGCGTATTCGGCAAGAAGGGCATCCCACGTTCGGTTGGCTTCCGCATCGATCGTCCGCCGTTCTTCCTCCGCCTCGTGCCATGCGATCGCCCGGCGGACCCCCTCGGACCACGGCACGGCCGGAGCGAACGCCGGCGCGAAGGATTTAATCTTGGTGTTGTCGAAGACCAGGCTGTGGGATTTGTCGCCCAGCAGGGAACCCACCGCTTCCGGGTCGTGGCGGGCGATCAGGTCGGAGGGGACATGGACGAACCTGGGCTCCACGCCCGCCGCCTGCGCAGCCTGCCGATAGATCTGATTCCACGTCAGCACCTCATCGGAGGTGATGTGGAACGCTTCGCCGACGGCCTTCTTGTGGCCCATCAAAGCGCAGAACCCGACTGCGAAATCCTCGTTCCAGGTCATCACCCACAGCGAAGTCCCGTCGCCCGGAACGATCACCGGCCGTCCGCGCTTCATGCGGTCGATCGCCGTGTAGGGGTGCAGCCAGGAGTTGACGCAGAGGGGGATCTGCGACGGGCCGTAGGTCAGCGACGGGCGTACGATCGTCGCCGGAAATCCCCGTTCGCCCTGTTCCCGCAGCAACCGCTCTTCGCAGGCGATCTTGTTGCGCGAATACTCCCAGAACGGGTTGTCGAGCGGCGCCGTTTCGGTGACAAGGTAATGGGCGGGCGGCTTCTGATAGGCGCTGGCCGAGCTGATGAAGATGAACTGGGCGGTATTTTCTGAAAAGAGACGAATGTCGCGTTCGATATCTTCCGGTGTGTAGGCGATCCAATCCACGACCGAGTCGAACATCCGGCCCTCCAGCAGCGAGCGGAGGGCTTGTTCGTCCCCGTGGACGTCGCCGCGCAGCGCTTCCGCTCCGTCCGGGATCGGATACCGCCGCGATTCGCCGCGGGTGAGGATTGTCAGATCCCATCCGTCGGAGATCGCCCGCCGGGCGCAGGCCGAGCTGATCAATCCGGTTCCGCCGATAAAAAGGGCTTTCATGGAAAAAGATCCTTTGAATAGGTCATCCCTACGGGCAACCACTCTGATTT
>JBJYXS010000108.1:0-10947 GCA_046260075.1 Anaerolineales bacterium
GCCGGCATGGTGCAGGCGGTGCGCGCCAACCAATGGGTGGCCCGCGGCGAGCAATTGGAAGGAAAAGCTTTGGACAGGGCCGTCCGCGAAACCTTCCGCCATTCGGCGCGGTCCATCTTCGACCTGCACCGCGGCCTGCAGCGGCCGCGGGCGGTGCTGCGGTCCATCACCATGGACTCCGGATCCCGCAGCCTGTTCAGACGCCCGGAATTCGACGAGCGCGGGCTGGTTGTGGCCAGCCTGCACCTCGGCAATTTCGACCTGATCCTCCATATGCTGACCATGCGGGGCATGAAATCGATCGTGCTCACCATCCCGGATCCGCAGGGCGGCGGCCACGGGTTGGAATACGAATCCCGGGTGCGGGCCGGAGTGAAGCTGCTGCCCGCATCGTTCGATTCGTACCGGGAGGCGCTTCGCCACCTCCAGCGCGGGGGACTCGTGGCAACCGGCATCGACCGGCCCATCGAGCGGCCGCGGATCCGGCCGGTCTTTTTCGGGCGGCCCGCCTCCGTGCCGCTGCATCATATCGTCCTGGCGCTCCGGGCCAAGGTGCCGATCCAACTGCTGGTGACGGTGCGCCGGCCGAACGGGAAGCACATCATTACCTCCACCGACCCGATCGAAATGGAGCCGTATCCGGACCGGGAAACGGAGGTGCGGCGGAACGCGGAAAACCTCCTCCATGTGGCGGAGTCCTTCATCCGCAAAGCCCCCGGGCAATGGACGGTGCCCCTCCCCGTCTGGCCGGAGGCGCTGGTCGCCGTCCCCAATTAAAATCCGCGGACGCGGTACAATATCCCGCATGAAAATGAATGATATCCGCAACCATAAGCGGACCAACGATATCCTGCTGGGTCCGCTGGAACGGCCGGCCCTGCATTGGCTGGCCGTCCACATGCCCCCATGGATGACCCCCGACGGGTGCACCGTCATCGGCGTGATCGGCGCGTTGACGGTCATGGCCGGATACATCCTGACGAACGTCGACCGGGGCTTCCTGTGGCTGGCTTCCGCGGGCTTCGTCGTCAACTGGTTCGGCGACAGCCTGGACGGCACCCTGGCGCGCGAACGGAAGATCGAACGCCCGGTCTTCGGCTTCTTCCTCGATCACACCACCGACGCCGCGTGCCAGGTGGCCATCTTCCTCGGAATGGGCGTCTCGCCCTACGTCAGCTTTTCCATCGCCTGCCTGGGGTTGATCTCCTATCTGCTGCTCTCGGTGGTGATTTTCGTGCGCACCTGCGTGACCGGCGAGTTCAAGATCTCTTACGGCAAGCTCGGTCCGACGGAGATCCGCGTGGTGGCGATCCTCTTGAACACCTTCATCTATTTCGCCGGGGTCCACATGCTCGAACTTTCCATCGGATCCGCCGGCATGCTGGCGGTCAACCCATACGACCTGGTGGTCGGCGCCATTACCATCCTCCTGCTGATGTTCTTTTTTCAGACCGTCATCAAAGAAACGGTCCGGATGCGGAAAGCCAATCGATAACCGCCCCGGCAACCCATTCCTCCGCGCCGCGTGCCGGACGGCGCAGGAAACGGCATCCGTATGAAACGATACAGCCTGACCTTCCGCACAACGGAGAAATCGGCCTCGTCCGATGAGCTGCGAAACGCCGTCGATGACGTGCTGCTGCGCATGCACCCGAAATACTCCTACCGCCTGGGACGCTGCGCAGCGTCCGAATCCGGACGCTTGTCGGTGGAAATCGAATCCGAGGCGAACAAGGAAAGCCTTTCCGAACGGCTTCGGAAGATCGAGCAGACCCTGCCGGTCGTCCTGGAATCCGTCGCCTGGGGGTGGGCGGAAGACGGCGGGCCGGAATCCGAATCCTCCCCCGGTCCGCTCGACTGGGGCAAGGACCCGCTGGCCCGGATCGATCCCCTGCCCCTCCCGACGGCTTTCCTGCCGACAAACCAGCATCTGGTATACCGGTTCATCCTCTTCGCCGTCCTGACGCTGACCTTGATCCTGTCCTTCCCCGTCCGGTTTGTGCTGGGACGCATCCTGCTGATGGAATTGGTCTGGGTGGGGTTCTACGCCGTCTGGTTGTTCACCTTACCCGAGATCCCGTTCGACATGCGGCCGCTGCTGGAAAAGATCGAATGCGCGCCGGAAGAGCTGGTGCTCTCGTTTCTCTTCCCGCGCCGCACCGTCCGTCTGCCGTGGGAAAGCATTCGCGAATTGACCGCCGGCTTTTCTGGCTGCACACTGCGCGGGGAGGGAAAACCGGTCCGGTTTTTCCTGCAGCGGAAGGGCGGGTTCCGGGAAAAAGACGTTATTCTGAAAACCATCCTCCACCGGGCGTCCCTTCGCTTCGTGGAAGGCAACCTGCTGCGGTCGGTGTACCGGCGCAGCGACGAGCCCCAGAAACAAACCCATGCCATGGGGTAAACAACGAAATCCTCCGACGGATTATTGCCAACAGGAATATGGATACCCGGCTGCGAAAACCCCGCCGTCCGGAACCGGCGACGACCCGAAAAAATATTGTGGAGAGGATGCATCCATGATGCCCTCAAGCTTTTCCCACCGTCTCCCAAGGATTGGCGCGCTGTTCCTCCTGGGCATCGTTGCGGCGGCCTGCTCGGCGCCCGCCGCTCCCGCGGCGACGGCGACAGCCGAGTCCACGGCCGCCCCCGCCGAACCCGCCGTCTATTGGCCGACCGGCGGATGGCGGACGGCGGCCCCCGAAGAACAGAACATGGACGGGGGGATGATCGCCCGGGTGTTGGAGATCATCGAAGAAGAAAACCTCGCCTTCCACAGCCTGCTGATCATCCGCAACGGATACCTGGTCAGCGAAACGTACTTCCACGGGTATACGGAACAGCGCAAACACGATCTGTATTCCGTCACAAAAAGCTTCGTGGCGACCCTGGTCGGGATCGCCATCGATCAGGGGCATATCGCCGGCGTGGACGCCCGCATGCTGGATTTTTTTCCGGACCTTGCGTACGAGAATCTCGATCCGCAAAAAGAAGCCATGACTTTGGAGGACGTGCTGACGATGCGCACCGGCCTGGATTGGGAGGAGGTCGATCCGACCTTCACCGCCCTGTACCGCAGCCCGGATTGGGTGCAGCACCTGTTCGATCTGCCGATGGCCGCCGCGCCGGGCAGCTCTTTCCTCTATTGCTCCGGGTGCTCCCACCTGCTCTCGGCCGCCGTCGGACAGGCGACCGGCGTGCCGGTCCGCGACTTCGCCGATGAATTCCTCCTCCACCCGCTGGGGATCACCAAGGCGAATTGGGAAACCGACATGCAGAATATCCCGATCGGCGGCTGGGGGCTTTCGATCACCCCGCGCGACATGGCCAAGCTGGGCTATCTGTACCTGCACGAAGGGATGTGGGACGGCCGGCGGATCGTCTCCGCCGAGTGGGTGCGGGCGGCCACCCGCCGGCAGACGGAAGCCGGACCCGTCCTCGATTACGGCTACCAATGGTGGACGTACGCCTACCTGAACGCCTACGCCGCACTGGGAATGTACGGGCAAACGGTGTTCGTCATCCCGGAAAAGGACCTGATCATCGTCACCACCGCCGGGATGGAAGGCCACGACCGGATCTTCCAGCTGATCGAGAATTATCTGGCGCCGGCGGCGAAGCCGGCCGGATAGCATAGATGGCTTGAGAAGTTATCCTTCGGCCTTGCAAGCGAGGCCGAAGGATCTTTATTTTCCGGTGCAGCAGGTTGGCAGCAGGGCGGCGGATCAGGAGTCGTTGCGCATCATCCAACAATATTTGCGGCGGTACTCGCTCGGTGTGCATCCGATATAACGGCGGAAGGTGCGTCCGAAATGGGTGCTGTCGCGGAAGCCGACGCGCCGCATGATCTCGCCGACGTCGAGTTCCGTATCCCGCAGGATCGACGCCGCCACGTTCATCCGCAACCGCGTAAGGTAGGAAACCACCGTCAACCCGGTCGCTTTATGGAACCGGCGGGTCAGCGTCGTGCGGTTGGTATTAAAGGTGCGGGTCAGATCCGAAAGGGTGATCTTGCGGTGGTAATGGGTGTGGAGGTACAGGACGACGGAATCCACGCCCCGCTCGGATTCCGGAAGCGACGCCTGCTTCCGGCCTGCGGCGTGGGAGAATGCCCGTTCGGCCACCATCAGCAATTCGAGGAAATAGGAGCGGCTTCGGCAAGGCCAGTTGGAGTCGCCGCGGGCGGCGAGCAGACCGCCGGCGGTGGTCATCAATTCCACGCACCGCCGGGCGCTTGCCGGGCCGAGTGGAATGGGGATGAACACACCCGGCGAGCGGCGGATGAAGGGGAAAAACCAGCCGAGATCCTGTTGTTCGGTGGTGGACAATTTTTCCTTCGGCCTGCGGATCACATTAAAATCGAATGCGTCGTTGACCACGCCGGGGTGGAAGTAGAGCGCCTGAGCCCGCAATGCCCGGCCTTCCGTCAGCCGGGGGCGTTCGGTTTCATTAATGCATAGGAGAACGGGGGCGATAAATGGCCCGCGCCAGCCGTTCACCTCGAGGACGCCCGAGCCGTCTTCGACCAGCACCATGCGGAAACGGCCTCCCAGGCCGCGCCCGGGGGAGAAATCCTCGCTCGGATTGTGCCATAGCGGCATGCGGTACCCGGGGAAGCGGATCGAATCTTCAGTAACCAGTAATTCGAACGGTTCTTTCATAGATAATCCCAACCGACGATGGCTTCATCGTCGGTTGGGATTATAACAAAGCCCTCGTCCGGCGCAGTTCACTGCGCCGGACGGGTATTTCCGGATGGTTCCGGTCAGGCCGGTGAAAGCAAGGTGACCCGGCCGTTTCCATCCAGCACGGTCAGCAGCGCGCCGTCGTGGGTCAGGAATAATGCACCCAATTTCACCGGGAGCGATTCCTCGGTCCATGTTTCCCCGCCGTCGGCGGTCCGCAGCGCGATCAACGTTCCGCCGCTGTACTCCAGGCTGACGATGACCACCCCATTTTCGGGATCGGTGAAGCGGAGGGCCGCCAGCGGCAGGCTGTCCCCGACGAAGATGTCCTTTTCCAGGCCAAGCGTGATGCCGGTCCAGGTTTCGCCGCCGTCCGCGGTCGCATACAGGATGCCCTTGCTGTCCACCAGGTATCCGCGGCCGCCGGGCAGCAGACCGATTGCCGCGATCTTGCCCATGGCTTCCGGCAGGGCGAGGCCGGTCCAGGTGAGGCCGCCGTCGTCGGTGGCGCTGAGTTTGGTCACACCGGCCACCCAACCGGTCGTATCGTCGACAAATGCCGCCATGTTCGACCGCCCGGGTACGTCGGCGACCGGGAGCCAGGTTTCCCCGCCGTCCTTCGATACCCGAACCTGGCCGTTGTTGCCCACGGTCCAAGCCAATTGCCCGTCGACGATATCCAGTCCGAAACGGCAGGCCGAGGTATTTTGGGCGTCCGGCCAGCTGGCGCCGCCGTCCAGGGTGTAGTGGATTTCGCCGTTTACGCCGGCGACGATGCCGTGCTGCTCGTCGACGAACCCGGCCACCAGCGGCGATTCGGCGCCGACGCGTTCCGTGCGCAGCACAACCTTCCAATCGGCCGCTTGGGTGGCCGTCGCCGCTGGAAGCTGCGGTTCCGGGGTGGGAACGGCCGCCGCGTCGGCCGCGGCGGTCGGCGTTTCGCCCGCCGCAGCTTCGCCGCAGCCCGCCAGGGCGGCAAGCACCAGAAATCCCATACCGCCTGTCAACAATCGCTTATTCATAAGAACCTCCTATTCGAAATGGCAAGGGCGGCGCCTCAGCCGCCGTCGCCTTGATATCGCAACAGCGTAATGTTGTTGTCCAATGAAAAAACGGTCAAGAGAGAAGCGTCGCGCGCGAGGAAAAGCACTCCCGTCTTTACGGGAAAGATTTCCCGGGTCCAGGTATCCCCGCCGTCTGCGGTCCGCAGCGCAATCATCGTCCCGCCGCTGTCGGCCAGGGCGACGACCACGACGCCGTGATCGGAATCCGTGAAGCGGACCGCGCCCATGGGCAGCCGGGGCGGCGCGGAAATCGGTTCGTCCAGGCCCAGCCCTTTCGCCGTCCATTCCTTCCCGCCGTCGTGGGTGACAAACAGCGTTCCGCGTTTATCGACCAGATATCCCTCATCGGGCGTGCGCAGGGAAAGCGCCGCAATACTTTGGATGCCGGGCGGAAGGGCGATTTCCGCCCACGTCTCTCCGCCGTCGGCGGTGGCGGCCAATTGGATATCGTTCGCGGCCCATCCGGCCGTCCCATCGGCCATGCTGATGAATTGACTCAGCCCGGTGGGCACGTCGGCCAGCGCGGTCCAGGTCCGGCCGGCGTCGTGCGTCACCCGGACGTTCCCTCCGTTGCCGATGGTCCACGCCGTTTGGGCATCGAGTATGTCCATGCCGAACCGGCACATGGAAGCGTTTTCACCCTCCGGCCAGGTCTCCCCGCCGTCGGTTGTGTAGTGCACTTCGCCGGCGTATCCGGCGGTATATCCGAGGGATTCGTCGAAGAAACCGACCACGGTGGCCGCGAAGGATATGGGTTCGATCTTTCGAACAATCTTCCAGGGGCTGTCCACCTGCGTGGGAGCGGGCGTTGCACTCGGCAGGACGTAATCGGGAGTGGATGTCATGGTCGGGGTTGCCTCCGGTAAAACGGATTTCTCCGCCCCGTCAGCCTGGCTGCCGCAACCCGCCAGGCCGGCAAGAAAAACCAATCCGACAAAACGAATGGGAAGGACTTCTTTCATTGGAATCCTCCTGTAAATATTCAAAAAAAGGCTAGATTAATTTATCCTAACCGGATGAGTCATTTCCGTATACAGAAAAATGAAAGGAATATTCGGAGAATCATCAGAAATCGCTGCTTCCCGACGGGATTTATTTCGGAAGGAAATACATACCCCGTCCGCCGGCCTTTGATAGAATGAACCGGCGCTTCCGCCGCTCCTTCTCTCCGCAGCGGAAATCCCGCGCGCCGTTCCGAAATTTGCCTTCCGATAGGGATTGAGGTTCTCCTTGAGCACGGATTGGGATATTTCTTCGTTCTCCGACCGGGGGCAAATCCTCGCCTTTCTGCAAACCGACCGGCTCTACGCGGCCTATGCGATCGGCGACCTGGATCCGGAGCTGTTCGCGCAATGCGAGTGGAACAGCGCCCATCAAGACGGCGCGATGCGGTCCCTCGGATTGCACTACCGGGGGCTTTCCCCGGGCGCCTTGTTCCTGATGGGCGATCCGGACGGTCTCCGCATCCTGCTGAAAGGCGGAAGAAACCCCCAAACAGCCTGGATCACCTTCCGCGCGGAGCATCTGCCGGCTGTCGAGGGATCGTTTGCCTGGAAGAGCGGACCGCATCCGATGTGGCGCATGGCGCTGCAACGGAGGGATAATCCGTCTGTGGAACCCGCCTGCCGCCGTCTGGCGGCCGAAGATGCCGCGTCCGTGAGCGAATTTGCCGGGCATTGGGAACTGCCCGGTTTCGCCGCAGACCAAATCGAACGGGGAATCTTCTACGGAATCTTCGAGGACGGGCGGCCGGCCGCGCTGGCGGGCACCCACCTGGTCAGCCCGCGCTACGGAGTGGCCGGCGTGGGGAACATCTTCACCCGCCCGGACCGCCGCCGGCGGGGCCTGGGCCGGGCAACCGTAAGCGCCGTTTTGGCGGAGCTGATCCGGATGGGGATCCGCGATATCGTGCTGAACGTCCGCCGCGATAACGCGCCCGCGATCCGCCTGTATGAATCGCTCGGCTTTGCACGGCATTGCGGATTTTTCGAAGGCCTGGCTTCGCGCCGGGGGTAGTGCCGCGCCGGCCGCAGCTTCCTGACATCCATCCGCCAACGGAAAGGATCCTCATGCCCGGATCGGACTGCCTTCTCGCCGCGCTCGTCCTGGTCGAACAGAACGGGAAAATACTGCTCGTCCGTGAATCCGCCGCACCCTTCCGCGGGAAATGGTCCCTTCCCGGCGGACGGCTGCAGCCGGGAGAATCGATCCGCCGGACCGCCGAACGGGAATTGCTGGAAGAGACGGGAATTCTGCCCGAGTTGACAGGGCTGCTCTACATCGATCAATTGGTCGGAACGGAGGCCGGCGGCCGGATCCGGTTCGTTTTCCTGGGCAAGCCGGCCGGCGGCGAGCTGAAGAAGACCGAAGACGAGCATTCGATGTGCGCCGATTGGTTTGCATACGAGGACATCCGGCGCCTCGATCAGCGCAGCCCCTTCCTGCAGCGGGTCGTCGATGTATTTCACGGCGGTCCGGCAGCGATGCCGATCGGCGGCGTGCACATCCTCACCCCGGAGGAAATATCCATGGAACGGCCGTAGCCGGCTGCGCAGGAGGATCGCATGAACATTCCCAAATATTGGGCCAAGCACGAGCAGAGCGTGACGGGGCCGGGGAAAAAAATTTTTCTCCGGAACTGGCAGGGATCCGACATCAGCCCGGAGGATGCCAAGCGGAAGGCGGAAAAGAGCGCGATGGAGATCGCGGGGAAAATCGCCCGCGGCGAGGAACTCGACCGCTATGGATACGCCGACCGGCCCCTGCGCGAGGAAATCCAAGAGGCCGTGCACAACCGTTTCCGCAACGAAGTGGGGATCGTCACCCGCAATGCCTACGGCGCATTGGTCCTCAACGCCGAGCAGGCGATGTTTGTCGACATCGACATCCCCGGGATGGACAAGCCGCGCCGCAAAGGTCTGTTCGGCGGCAAAAAGGAATCTTCGTTCCTTGATCCCTACCTGCCGGCAATCCGGCGGGTGGAAGAATGGTCCATCAAACATCCGCAATACGGGATTCGGATCTACGCCACCTACGCCGGCCTGCGCTGCTTGGTGGAAAACGATGTTTTTCCGCCGAACAGCGAACAGGCGGCCGCGATCCTGCAGGAACTGGACAGCGATCCGCTCTACCGGCGGTTGTGCAAGGCCCAGGAATGCTTCCGCGCGCGGCTGACGCCCAAGCCCTGGCGTTGCGGGCTGCACCCGCCGCGCGGGGAACTGCGCTATCCGCGGGAGGACCTCCGCCGGGAGGGGGAATTCCGGGAATGGGAACGGCGGTACAGTGCGGCCGCCGCCCGATACGCCGTCTGCGCCTTCGTCAAGCAGGTCGGTTCGCGGACCGTCCATCCCGACGTCGAGGCGGTCCGGGAATATCACGACCGGGCGGCGCGCGCGGCAAGCGGATTGCCGCTGGCCTGATACGGAAAGGATATGGACGAGATCGACCGGTTGTTGGATAAGCAATCGGAATATTATCGGGCCCGCGCGCCCGAATACGAGGATTGGTTTTACCGGCGCGGGCGCTACGACCGCGGGCCGCACTTCAACGCCGAGTGGAACGCTGAAATCGCGCTCCTGCGCGGCGAGCTCGGGCGCTTCCGGCCGGAAGGCGATGTGCTGGAGTTGGCCTGCGGAACCGGACTGTGGACCCGGGAACTGCTCCCGGCCGCGCGCCGCGTCACCGCGGTCGACGCCGCGCCGGAAATGCTGGCCCTCAACCGGGAACGGGTGCGGTCGGCGCGGGTGGAATATATCCGTGCCGACCTCTTCGCCTGGCGCCCGGAGCGGCGCTACGACGCCGTCTTCTTCGGCTTCTGGCTATCGCACGTCCCCGCGGACCGGTTCGAATACTTCTGGAAACGGGTCGCCGATTCGTTGAAAGCCGGGGGTCGCTTCTTTTTCGTCGACTCGAAATACGATCCCGCATCCACCGCCCGCGACCACAAGCTGGGCGATCCGGATGAAGGGACGGTCCGGCGCAAGCTCAACGACGGCCGTGAATTCCGGATCGTCAAGGTTTTCCACCGGCCCCGGGAACTGCGGGACCGGCTGCAGGCGTTGGGGTGGAAAGCGGCGATCCGCGAAACCCCGAATTTCTTCATTTACGGCGAGGGGCGGAGAGACCCCTGACCTTCACCAACGGCATAGTCTCATCCGGAATTGCGCACCGCTCGAACGTCCGGTCGTCGCCATCAGGTAGAATACAATCCCCCTCCACCAGATAAGTGTCGGATGGGTTATCTTGTGAAAGGCAGGCTGCGCCGATGGTGGAAATCACTTTTGCGGTCACCGGCTGGGAATATTTCGAGGGATTGCTGATCAGCTCGTTGAAGCGGATTTTCCCGCGCGTCGGGTTCCTCGTCTTTCCGCTGATCATGCTGATCGGGCTGTTCGGCGTGCTGCGCATTTCCGACGATCCGCTTTCGCTGCTGGCCTACGCGCTGGCCGCCGCCGCCGGCCTGTTCCTGCTTCTGGCCGTCGTGCCCGCCCTGCGCGCCCTCCAATACAGCCGGGACCGGCGGATGTCGGCCGAAGCCTCCTGGCGCATCCGCCCGGACCGGATCGACATCCGGACCGAACGCGGGACGGTAAAGCGGAACTGGAAAACCTTCGACCAGATGACGGAAACCTGGCACCTGTTCCTGCTCCGCTCGGCCGCGGACCGGCAGACCATCCACATTCTGCCCAAGCGGGCCTTCCGCGACCGCGCGCAGGTGGTGCGCTTCAAGGAAATGGCGCGAAGGGGGTGCGGAAAAAAAGATCATGGATAGCTTCGAGGAAGGATGGAAACATGCGTCGCAGAGCGGTATTCCAGACGATTTGGATCGCAATGGGAATCTGCGCTTGCCAAGTTGCGCCGCCTGCGCCCGTAATCCCACCGACGGATCGAATATTCCGGACGACGGATACTCATCTTTCGGCCGTCGACTCTCTCTCACCCACCGTCGCATCGGCCGATCCTTCCCTCCGGCCGGCGGGCACGACTCCGACCGCCGCCGTCACTCCCTCACCGGCGGTCGCGTCGGCGGACCCTTTGCTCCCGCCGACGGAAACGATCCAGTCCTCCGCTGAAACACCCTTGCCGGACACCGCTTTGGCGGATCCTTCCCCTACCACCCCAATTCCCATCCAACCCACGCAGGTAACGATCCCGGCGGAAGGCAGCCTGCAGAATCCGGCCTGGTCGCCGGAAGGCGGCCG
>JBJYXS010000109.1:0-7350 GCA_046260075.1 Anaerolineales bacterium
CTACACAACCAGCACGCTGGGCGGTTATGGGGAGGCGCTGTTTTTCGGAAGCCTATGCATGGTATTGGCGATGCAGATCATCCGTCAAAACAGCACCATCGGGCGCTGGCTGGCGTTGGGCATAGCAGCCGGCATCGGATTCTGGTCGTTCCCCCTCTCGTTGCTGTTGACAGGACCCGCCTGCCTGGCGGCCGTAGCGTTCGGACCCGCCCCGAGACATCGGACCGGGATGCGGATCGGGATGCTCGCTCTCGGTGCGGCCGTCGGTGCTTTTCCATGGATCATCGGATGGATACGGATGGGCGCTTCCGCCCTTGAGGAATTGGGCGGGAGCGCGATTGCCGGAACGCTCTCCGGCGGTCCGGGGGAAGTGCTATCCATACGGTTGCTGAACCTGTTCCTGTTCGGGACCGCCGCCCTCTTTGGTTTGCGGCCCAGCTGGGAATGGCGATGGCTGGTGCCGGCGGCCGTTCCCGTCGTATTGACGATTCACTTGGCGACGGCCGCCTGCGCGGCGGTCAGCCTGCGGCGGCGCGATCCCGCCCGGCCGGCCCGGTGGATGCTGGCCGGATCGGCGGCGGCGCTGGCCGGATTGTACATCTTTACGCCGTTCGGGAACGATCCCAGCGGGCGGTATTTCCTTCCATTGTGCCTTCCGCTGGCCGCCTTCGCCGCCGATTTCACCGTGCGAACAGCGGCGCGCATCGGGCGCGCATCGTTGCTGCTGCCCGCCGTGCTGCTGGCTTACCAGGCGGCCGGCACCCTGGATTGCGCAGCCCGGATCCCTCCCGGGATCACCACCCAATTCGATCCGGTGGCGCAGCTGGACCAGGGCCGGATGATGGAAGTGATCGATTTCCTGCGGTCGAACGGGGAGACGATCGGGTACACCAATTATTGGGTCTCCTTCCCGTTGGCTTTCCTCTCCGGGGAAGACCTGGTCTTCACCGCCCGGCTGCCGTACCACGAGGACTTGCGGTACACGCCGCGGGACGACCGCTACCCGCCTTACGATCGCATCGTGGAATCCGCGGACCATACCGCATATATCACCACAAAAAACCCGGCTTTGGATTCGCTGCTGGAATCCGCTTTCGAAGAGCTGGGAGTCACATACCGCGTCAAGCAGATCGGGGATTTCCGGGTCTATTACCGGTTATCCCGTCCGGTCCGGCCGGAGGAGATACTGCCTGGCTAAGGCGTCCGCCGCTTCACCCCGCACAGTCCGTCGGCTTCGGCCGTCGGAATCGTTGAAAGAAAAAAGCCCCGGCATTGAGCCGGGGCTTGTCGTTCTTTTCTACTGACTTATGCCCATTCCCAGATCCATGTGTCACGGTACGTGCACACCGAACTGCCGGTGTCCTGCCAGGTTCCGAACCCAAATCCCCCGCTGTCCTGCGTACCGTTCCACCAGACTTCCACCTGATGGCCGTTGGCGTAGGCCGTGAACTGGGTACCGCGGGCGACGAGGATGATCTCGTTTTCCGCGCCCCCCGCATCATTGATGTAATTGCTGAAATGGCCCGGACTCTCTCCAACGTAGCTCCACCCCTCATAGAGTTCGAACCAAATATGCGGCGCGCCGGATATTCTTCCCATTCGCATAACATACATCGGGTCCAAATTGATATTGTCGCCTACCCGGAACATGACCACGCAGTTGACCAGTCCGATCTTCTGCTTGGTCTCCCATTTGATGATCGTGTGCAGGGCGAAATCCGCCGCCTGGACATAGTCATCCAACAGCTGGTAATAGATCATGTTGGGTTTGGAAGACTCCACTTCGATCGGCGACGGATTAAGGTAGATGACGCTGCCGGCGCCCATGATTTCGCCGACCTCATCCAATTTGCTGTCCACCTCCCCCAATACCAAGGCGGCGAAGTCCGTCTGCGCGGCTTCGGTTTTTTCTTCCTTGGCGCGGTTGGTGGCGGCCCTGTTGGGAGTGGGCTTCTCCGTGGCGATCGGCTCCTGAGTGTCGCTGGGGAGCGGCTTTTCAGTGGGCTGCTCGGGCGCAACCGTATCCGTGGGCTCCGGTGTGTCGGCGGGTTCGACGGTGGCCGTCGATCCGAAGCAGGTACAGGACAGGATGAACGCCGAAACGATGAGGAACAGAATGGCATATTTCCTAAATGGCTTGCCGAGATGTGTGCTGCTATTGTCCATGTTCCCCTCCTGAGGAATCAGCTGTGGAATGGGGGTTCCGTTTTGGCGGCATCCCGATCTGCACATCGGCCGTTCGCCGCCTGTAATACCTCTACCGGAATAGTATAGTGGATTTTCCGAAATATTGCACACGACGGACCGATCGGATTCCGACCATTTTCCTCGAAATTTCCGGGGCCGCCCCTTTCCCGCCGATCCGATCCGAAGTTTACTGGATATGGACCACCACCCTGGCCTGGCTCCAGAATCCTTCCAAATCGTAATACTCCCGCCGTTCGGGCGAGAGGATATGCGCGATCACCGAACCCAGATCGACCAGCACCCATCCGCTGTCGGAACGACCCTCCACGCGCGTCGCCAACCGGTACTCCTTATGCGCCGTTTCAATGACCGATTCGGAAAGCGCACGCAGCATCCGCTCGGAAGATGCCGAGCACAGCACAAAATAATCCGCAAAGGAACACTTTCCCGTGACATCCAGCAGCAGGATTTCTTCCGCTTTCTTCTCCTCCAACGCTTGAACCAGGCTGCGAGCCAATGCCAAATCGTCCAGAATTCACCTCCGGTTTCGGATGTTCTCCATCAGATCCCATCGCCGAGGTCTGTTCCACCCCGCTCCGCGGGAAGGCCACGCTCCGACGGCATTCGTCTTCCGGCCGCCGTTCCCGGATTCGGGCGAAAAAACCGGCCCTGCGGTACGGGTAGGTGGATGACCATCCGTATGGATTATTTCGAAAAAACCATGATATTCTTTTGAAGGATTATACACTTGGAAGGGATTAACGATCCGTGACAAGAATTCCGCGACGCGCGTTCCTGAAATTGGCTGCGGCGGGCCTTCCCCTCCTCTCCGGATGGCCGGAAAACACGTTGTTTTGGCCGTTGGGCCGCGTGGCCGTCGAAACCGTGGCCGTGCGCAGGGAGCCGGACGGCGAATCCCCGTCTGTCCTCACCCTCCGGAAGGATACGTTGTTCCGAATCCGGCGCACGGTGGAAGCCCCGTCGCCCGCCGGAAATCCTTTCTGGCTTCAGGTGGAGGAGGGGTTCATCCACAGCGGCGATATCCAACCGGTCAGCATTCAACCTCAGATTCCCGTTTGGTCGGTTGAAGATATCACACCGGCGGAAGTCTGTGTTCCGATCACCCAATCCTACCGGACAATCGCCCCTAAGGAAGAGATCCTCTACCGCCTGTACTATAAATCCGTGCACTGGGTGAAGGCCGTGCAATTCGGCGAACGCAACAAGGTATGGTACGTGCTGCGCGATTCGGAATTGGGGGTGGATTACTATGCGCCGGGCGAGCACCTGCGTCTGCTCCCTCCGGAATCGTATGCGCCGCTGCACGCGGACGTCGAGCCGTGGAAAAAACGAATCGACATCAGCCTGACCGACCAGGAACTGACGGCTTTTGAAGAAGACGAAGCCGTCCGCACGGCGAAGATCTCCGCCGGATTGCCCGGCAGGCATACCGCCACTCCGACCGGCGTATTCCACATCCAGATCAAGTCCGTCGGCGTGCACATGGGGGATGGACGGCTGACGGCCGACCCGCTGGCCTATGAACTTCCCGGCGTTCCCTGGGTGGGGTATTTCGAACTGACCAAAGGCGTGGCGTTGCACGGAGCCTACTGGCACAACGATTTCGGCCGGGCGCGCAGCCACGGCTGCATCAACCTCCGTCCCGAAGACGCCCTGTGGCTGTACCGGTGGACCAATCCTCCCGCTCCGGAGGCGCGGATCAAGGGAACCGGCGGCTACGGCACACGAGTGACCATCCGCTGATCCGGCTCCGGCGGCGGACGATCCGTTCCGGTCCACCTGCACAAGGCAGCCTTCCCGTTCGCAGACGCCTGCCGTTCATGCCTTCAGTATCGTCCGGTATTGCCGCGCATATTCGGCGCCCGTCGGGCGGAGGATGCTTTTCATCAGGTCGTATCCGGACACCTCCATTTCCACGGAGGCCTTCTCCGGCGCTTGCTTCACCGCACGGCCGATATTCCCCAATTCACCGCCCGGCACGCCGTTCCGCACCCGGCCCAACGTCAGGTGCGGGGAAAACGGCCTGCGCTCCTTCGGGAAACCCATCCGTTCCAAAGCATCTTCCAGCCGTTTCTGCAAATCCATCAGCGCCGCATTCCTACGAATTCCCGCCCAAATCACCCGCGGCCGGGCACCGGTTGGAAAGCATCCCAGTCCTTCCACAAAGAGGCGAAACGGCTGACAGCCCGACGACGCATCATCCATCGCCGAACGAATCCCGTCCACCGACCGTATCGGGACTTCGCCCAAGAACTTCAAGGTAAGATGGATGCCGGTTGGATTCGTCCAGCGCACGGAGGAAGCCGGAAAGGCGGGTTCCAGCCCCGCGCGCGCGTCCCGCAGCCATTGCACAACCTCGGAAGACAAGCCGATCGCTATGAACGCCCGAAAGGTTTTTTCCATACACTCCTCCGAACAGCCGTACTTCGAGTATATCCTTCCTTCGAAAAAACCTTCGGGCGGAGGAAGGAGCGCCTGTGCGCCCTCCGTAAGGACCGGGTCATCCCGTCGCGAAAACCGCGGCGGCCGTGATCCGCGTTGTCGGGGAACACACAGCGTTCCCCGGGCGGTAAAGTTTGTCCTGTTCGGGGTGCGGAAGGCGATGATCTTTTCATTTCAAGAAAATCCTTTATAATGCGACATCTTTTCCCCATGTGTGAGGCGATATGGATGTTACGGATGTTCCCCATTTTGTGAAAAATGAAAAAGCCCTTCAATGGATCCGGGAAATGGCCGGATTGTGCAAACCGGAAACGATCCATTGGTGCGACGGTTCGTCGGCGGAATACGATCAGTTTTGCGGCGCGTTGCTGAAATCCGGGACCTTCACCAAATTAAATCCGGAAAAACGTCCGAACAGCTACCTGGCGCGGTCTGATCCGGCGGATACCGCCCGGGTGGAAAAACGGACCTTCATCTGCAGCCGGCGATCGAGCGATGCCGGCCCCACCAACAATTGGACGGACCCGGAGGAAATGAAAGCCATCCTCACCCGGCTGTCGGACGGCTGCATGCGCGGCCGGACGATGTACGTCATCGCCTACAGCATGGGTCCGCTGGGTTCCGATATGTCGCACATCGGGATCGAACTGACTGATTCGGCGTACGTTGCGGCCAATATGCGGATCATGGTCCGGATCGGCAAGCCGGTCTGGGAAGCCCTCGGCAACGGCGAATTCGTCCCGTGTCTGCACTCGGTCGGCGCGCCCCTCGCTCCCGGCCAGAAAGACGTCTTCTGGCCGTGCAACTCCGAGAACAAGTACATCGTTCACTTCCCGGAAGAGCACATGGTCTGGTCTTACGGAAGCGGGTACGGTGGCAACGCGCTGTTGGGCAAGAAATGTTTCGGGCTGCGGATTGCGTCCGTCATGGCCCGCGAGGGAGGCTGGCTGGCCGAGCACATGATGATCGTCGGCCTGCAATCCCCCGACGGACGGAAGGTGTACGTCGCCGGGGCGTTTCCCAGCGCCTCAGGGAAAACCAACCTCTCGATGCTCGTCCCGCCGGCCGGATTCGAGGGCTGGAAAGTCACTACGGTGGGCGACGACATCGCCTGGATCAAGCCGGGAGCGGACGGTCGGCTGCACGCGATTAACCCCGAAACGGGATTTTTCGGCGTGGCACCGGGAACCTCGATGAAATCCAACCCGAATGCCATGCACGCCCTGAGGAGCAATTCGATCTTCACCAACGTAGCCCTGACGCCCGACGACGACGTCTGGTGGGAAGGGATGACCCGGGAAAAACCGGCCGAACTCATCGACTGGAAAGGTCGGCATTGGACACCCGCCTCGACGGATGTGGCATCCAATCCAAACGGCCGCTTCACGGCGCCGGCCGCGCAATGCCCGGTGATCGATGCGGAGTGGGAAAATCCCGCCGGCGTTCCGCTGTCGGCGATCATGTTCGGCGGCCGGCGGAGCCGGGTGATGCCGCTGGTATGCCAGGCGCGGGATTGGGAGAGCGGCGTATACCTGGCCGCCACATTGGGTTCCGAAACGACCGCCGCCGCCGCCGGCGCTGTAGGCAGGATCCGCCGCGACCCGTTCGCGATGCTTCCCTTCTGCGGATATCACATCGGCGACTATTTTTCCTACTGGCTGTCATTCCAATCGAAATCCCTCCAATTGCCGGCGATCTTCGGCGTCAACTGGTTCCGAAAAAACGCGGATGGGCGTTTCATCTGGCCCGGCTTCGGGGAGAATATGCGCGTTTTGGAATGGATCATGGAACGGGCCGCCGGCCGGCGGGAAGCCGTGGAAAATCCGCTCGGGTTTGCACCGCTTTACCGAGACCTGATCTGGAAGGGCATGGAGTCGTTTTCCGAACAGCAGTTCAACGACCTGATCGCCATCGACCGCGAGGATTGGAAAAAGGAACTGCGGTCCCACGACGAGTTCTTCGAAACGCTGGGGAAGAAAATGCCCGCCGGCTTGAAGGACCAACGGAAAAAATTGGAAGCCGCCCTGGGCTAGGCGGAGACCGCTCAAGGCCCATACATACGTCGGGCGCCGGTCGTTCCATAAACGGAACGACCGGCGCCCGTTTTATCTCATGGCCCGGGCGGCGGGCAAACCGAATCCGCCACAAGCCCGGGGAGCCCTTCTTCCGACCGCCGTTTACCGGGAAAGCCACACGGCAGCCAGAACCAGCAGCAGGAACAGGATCACAACGGCGATCCCGGCGCCTTGAACGATCCGCCGCTCGCGCTGTTTCGCCTTCTCCGCCCTCTCGGCCGCCCGGTGAATCCGGCGCTGATCAGCCTCCCGGAAAGGCTCCATCCGCTGCCGGGATCCGCGTTCCTCCTGCTCCTTCAAAGCGGGAATCCGGCGGAGCAATTCAGCACGCCGGATATGAGCGGACCGTTCGGCCGATCGAAAGGCATGCCCAAGCACATCGAGTTCCCTGCCGCAGGCCGCGCAGCGATCAACCCCCGCCCAATTGATCCGGCCGCATCCGGGACACTGAACCGACACATCAGCCGAACACCGCCGGCAAACGGCGACCCCCTCTGAATGCACATTCCGGCAGCGTGGGCAGACGGTCAGCGGCGGGGAGGCGGCGGCGCCGCAATCTCCACACCGCAATGCGCCGGTCGGATCCGGCGCTAAACCTCCGCCGCAGGAAGAACAGATTTCCTCA